>NZ_JBEXLC010000061.1:0-51331 GCF_040609795.1 Nocardia sp. NPDC004604 | reverse complement strand
CATGGCCATCACGTATCTGGAATCGATCGTCGTCGGGGCGCTGCAAGGGGTGAGCGAACTGTTCCCGGTGTCCAGTCTCGGGCACAGCATTCTGTTGCCGGCCTGGATCGGCGGGCAGTGGGGCACCGATCTCGACATGTCCGCCAAGGACTCCCCGTATCTGGCGCTGCTGGTGGCCATGCACGTAGCCACCGCGGTGGCGCTGGTCATCTTCTTCTGGCGGGACTGGGTGCGCATTCTCACGGGCCTGTGGGACGCGGTGCGGATGCGCGAAATCCGCACACCCGAAGCCAGATTGGGTGTGCTGCTGGTCATCGCCACCATCCCGGTCGGCCTGGCCGGACTGCTGCTCGAGAAGGCCGTCCGCAACTATCTCGGCACCCCGATACCGACCTCGGTGTTCCTGGCGGTCAACGGATTCGTGCTGCTCTCGGCCGAACTGCTGCGCACTCGCGCGAAGAGCGAGCGGGTGCTGACCCCGGCCGGTCGGCCCGCCGACCTGTCCATGCAGGACACCGTCGTGCTGCCCATTACCGATCCGGACCGTGCCTCCGATGTGCGGCTGTCCCGACTCGGCGTAAAGGATGCGCTGCTCATCGGATCCGCTCAGATCGCAGCGCTTTTCCCGGGCATCAGCCGCTCCGGCAGCACCATCGTGGCGGGTCTGTTCAAGGGCCTGCGGCACGAGGACGCCGCTCGTTTCGCCTTCCTGCTGGCCACCCCGGTCATCCTCGCCGCCGGCGTGCTCAAGACGCCCGAACTGTTCAAGCCCGAGAACCATGACATTCTCGGTCCAGCGCTGGCGGGCTCGGTGGTCGCGGGCGTGCTGTCCTATGTTTCGGTCATGTTCCTCACCTCGTACTTCGAGACCAAGAAGCTGACCCCGTTCGCCGTCTACTGCCTGGTTGCGGGCATCGGCAGCGCGGCGTTCTTCACCCTGCACGGCTGATACCCCACACGCCGCACCTTCGACACCAGAGATGCGGCGTGCGAGGTCAACGGTGTGACTCGAAGCAGTGACCAGCAGCCCGAACCGGAAACCCCGCTACACCCCGACCAATACGGCGGGTGGCCTACTTGCCGTCGGGGTGGCCGAGGACGACCAGGGCCGTGGTCCAGTCGGCGGCTATGGCGTTCTGCACGTCGGTCAAGGCGACCTTGCCGGAACACACGAGCGCGTGCAACGTGTTCTCGACGGCGTCCTTCGGATTGTTCGGCCCTGCGCCCGGCTTGTGATCGGGTGACGGTGGCTCCACCCACAGGTTGCGCGGATCGTTCGGGTCGCCGCCGAGCTCGAGCGACACCAGGTGGTCGTACTCGGCGTCATGCAGTGGGCCGGTGTAGTCGTAGGACTTCGCGTCGGCGTCCTTCTCCCGGTTGGTGATGTTGGCCGGTGGGCGGATCGAGGAAGTGTATCCGCCCTTGCAGATGGTGTCGCCGAGGTTGTCCGCGGCAACCTTCGGATTGATCGCTCCCGGGGTGCACGCGGGATCGGGCAGTGGCTGCCCATCGCCGGACTTGCGGTAGTGGCAGCTGCCCGGGGCCGGTTGCGCCTGTACCGTGTACGTGCCGGAGGGGCCGGGACCGACCGGCACCTGCAAGGTCTGTCTCGCGGCCGGGGGTTGAATCACCGCGTGCGCGACGGTTTTCGAGCCCTCATGTGCGCAGCCGGCAACCAACAACGGTGCCAGCGCTGAAACCAGCAGCGTCTTGCGAATATTCATGACCTACCTCTGGCCGAACCTTCATCCGCGTCCAATTGTGCGGCATAGCAGGCATACCGCTGGTAATCGGCACGAAAACATCGCGAGGTGTGGGGTCCGGGATTCGAACTCGGCGCACCGACCTCTGGCAGACTCTCAACCCCGGCCCCACACCGCCGCCTGTCGGCGGCGGGTCCATGTTCCGTTCGCGATCCGGAAGCCGTCAAACTAAAGCTCTCAAATATACTGTGGTGCGGGGATTTACAGCTTCTACCCTCGCTCGACTTCGGTACTGCGGCGATTTTGTAGAGGTTGGCTTCGACGTAGGTGCCTGTGGTGTGGTGCCGGGATCTGGAAGTTGAAAATCCTTGCCCACCACCGTGCTTCCGACGGCACCTATCGGTGGCCGCGGATCACCACCCTGCAGGCCACCGGTGCGCGGGTGTCGAAGAACACCGTGGGCGATCTGGGGACCGACACGGTTTGTCGAGCTCCTCGACGAGGGGAAGTGTGGCGCATCGGCGCCGCCCCGAATGTGCCGGAGCTGACTGCATTCGGTCAGCGGCGGCAGCCAGTTGCAGGTCCAGAAGATCGAGGGCAGCACCACCTCCGGTGCGATCGCTGCCGCCGCGGCGGTGACGATCTGCGTGGCGGGACAAGGACCAGGCAAGTCCGCGCACACCAGGTGTATCGGGCTTTCACGCGGTGACCGGTTTCCAGTCGGCGTCGGTGGTGGTGACCGGCTTGTGAGAGCCGTCCATCGGCATGTTCATGGTGGCGGCGTTGGACGTGGTGCTGTCGGCTTGCCGGGGTGTTGTGGCCGCCACCTGTTCGGGTTGCTACCGAGTGAACCGGGCGATGTCTTCGGCAACGCGGGCTGGCGCTTCGAAGGGGAACGCGTGGCTGAGCTCGGGATAGATCCGCAATTCCGAATCTTTGATGTAGTGAGACAGCACGGTCGAGTTATCAGCGGGCTCTTGTTCGTCGTTTTCGGCGCCCAGGATAAGTGTGGGCAGACGCAGCGTCGGGAGGCTACTGACGACATTGGCCGTCGGGTTCATCAGCCAATCGGTCATTGCGGCGCGTTGACGGTTGAGGCCGGTCAGGCTTACCTCGGTCCTGTTGGGGCGCAGGGCTGTTCGTGCGCGCCACGCAGCTAGAGCGTCGGGGTGACCGCTGAAGTACAGCGGAATGACCTGGTCGACCGGTACGAGCGGGTCGAACGCTGCGCTGCCCCGAACCAGAGTGGGCAGATCGGGCAGCACTTGTTGTGCTCCGCCGGGGCCGGTACCCATCAGGATCAGGGCGCCAACGTCATCGGGGTGGTCTACGGCCATGCGTTGCGCAACGAATCCTCCAAGGGAGTAGCCCACGACGGTGGGGCGGTTCAGGTGGAGAACCTGGATCAGACCAGCGGCCTGATCGGAGAGTTGCGAGACGGTCAAGATCGCCGAGGAACTGGCTGGAGTCCGTCCCACACCGTCGGAGTCGAAGACGACGACATGGTTGGTCGCGGCTAGGCGGTCGAGCAGTTCCGGGTCCCAATCGTCCATGCTCAATCCGAGGCACGGGGTCAAGAGCAGGGTTGGTCCATGTCCGAAGCTGCGGTAGGCGATCGGCAGCCCCGCGACGGTGACGACCTGGGTTGGAGCCGTCAACGACGGTGACCGGTCGAAGCCATCAGCCGTTGTTGATGCGAGGTCGGCGGTGGGGGCGATCTGACCGGCCGGGGTATCGGCGCTGGCGACGCCGGGAGCGATCAACAGCGTGCTGGTTGCCAGTACCGCCATGACGGCCCTGGCGGGCACCCGGCCTCGCGAGCCGGGCCAGCGACGGCAGGGCAACGGCCCGCTGTCGGGCGTCGCCGAAGTTGGATGGAGAGCGGACACCTGGGCTCCTTGTGGTTGCATCTTTCCGTCCGAATGGTCGTTCACGCGTACAAGAGACGTCGGTGGCCCGAAAGGATTCACTTGGTAGTGGAAGCCCTGCCGACCGAACCCGGCCGAGCTCTCCAAGGCGGTGGCTGCCAGCACACGTGGCTTCGCCTCGTCATTACGGCGTGCTGTTGACCGGGTCCGATGGCTGGTGGGTTTCGGTGGATCCCGCCATGAGCCCGGGGCAGCGCAAACTCCACAAGGTCGCCGTCAGCAACTCTCCTGCGTAACGGATGGTGTGAGTTCGGCGGCGAGGTCGGCGAACTCCTCGATCAGCGGGCTGTGCCGGTCGGCGTCCGATTCGACGCTCGAATCACCGCAGTCTGCCCTATGTCGGACTATTCAGTTCGGGAACTTCGGCTCACCCGGCCGTGAGGCGGGTGAGGGAGGTCGTGGTCAGGGGACCACCGTGGCCGACATAGACGGTGATCGGCGCGTGGTCGGCAATGGTGCGCATGCTGCGGGTGGCGGCGTCGGGGTCGGTCACGAACATGGGTTGGTGCGCGACGCGGGCTCGCAGGAGACCGCCGGAGAGGGCATCTCCGGCCAGAATGCTGTTGTCCGGCAACAGAACACACACCGAGCCGGGGGTATGGCCTGGCGTGACGAAGGATCGTCCGATGCCGCCGTGTCGGGTCAGGTCTTCTTCGTCGTCGAGGATGATATCGGGTTCGATGGCCGGGATCTCGGCTCCGGCGAGCATGAGTTTCATGAGTCGCGGCACCACGCTGGTGGGTTGCAGGTCGACCCGCCCGCCACGGCGGAGTTGATCGGCGTCGTCGCGGTGGATGGCAATGGGCGCGCCGGTGGCTTCGCGCAGCTCCGCTGCCGAACCGGTGTGGTCGGCGTGGTAGTGGGTGAGCACGATGAGAGTGACATCCCTCGGGCGCAGCCCCGCGTCGGCGATTTGCTGCAGCATCGCGGGTGCGCGCCCCCGGACACCGGTGTCGACGATCATGGCCGCGTTCCCGTCGGTGACGAGAAAGGCCGACGAGGCGGTGTTCTTGACGGTGTAGACGGTCATTGGTTCTCCTGAATCAACCGGTAGCGGTGATGGTTTGGTCGATCTGACGCGACGTCGCAGGGGTCCTCATGGCGTGGTCGGGGTGATGCGCAGCCCGGGTAGGCCGCGGCGGCGGATGATGAGTTCGGCGATAATGATGTTGGGCAGCCAGCACAGAAATGGCAGCGGTGCGTAGGCTTCGCGCAGGATCGTGGCGAACGGGTCGTCGCCGTGCACGAATGGAATCTGGGCGAGGATAAGCACGCCGAACCATGACCGCAGAGTCACCGCCGCGTAGGTGAGCGCGAAGCTGCGGATCATCCACGCCTGGTGGTCGGCGAAGTCGCGCTGCCGGACGGCGCGGTAGCCGCGCCACGCGGTCCAACCCCATAACAGGGCCAGTGAGCCGAAGCCGAAGAAGCCGTTCAGTCCCACCGAACTGAACATCGACATCACCAGTGCCGCAGTCGAACCGACCGCGATGCTGATCAGGTAGGCCCGCCCGATGCCTCGGTGGATTTCGGGTCGTCGAGTGCGCAGCCGTATGGCGAACTGCCATGGACCCAACGCCAGTGCGATTCCGGCAAAGATGATGTGCAGGTAGAAGGCCGCCTGGATCGGCCACGCCCGGAAGCCGTAGCTGGCTGCGAGCCCGACTTGTCGCTGTGCGAGGTAATCGAGGGTGCCCTGGGCGTATTGGCCGACGAAGTATCCGGCGATCGCCAGCGAGGACAGGGTGATCCAGGCCCAGCTCCAGCGCGCGCGCCGCTGGCGTGGGCGCTGTTGGTCGTGGGTGGGAGGTGCGGTGGAAACCATTGACGCTCCTGATGTTTCGGCGGCTCCCGAATGTAAGTAGTTCTAACATAGCAGAATGTTAGAGTTACTTACATAGAGTTTTCGGCCGCGACGTGCATCGCATTCGCCGGTGGTGTCGCGCGGCGGCAAGAGTGGACGGAGCAACGTGGTACGCACGACCTACCATCACGGCGCACTCCGGCAGGCGCTGATCGACGGCGCCAGGGAGATCCTCGCCGAGCAGGGGCATGAGCACTTCAGCCTCAACGAAGTCGCCCGCCGAGCCGGGGTGAGCACCGCCGCGCCCTATCGTCACTTCGCCGGTAAGGAAGAGCTGCTCGCCGCAGTGGCGGAGCAAGGCTATGAAACGCTGCGGCGAGACCTCGAGCAGGTGGTCGCCGCTGTACCCGAGGTCGGCGCGCGACTGCTGAGCCTGGGTGGGGCCTACGTACGTTTCGCGCGCGAACATCCCGACCTGTTCGCGACAATGTTCCGCAGCCGTCCGGGCTCGGACCCGGTGGGCCTGGAATCCTTCGAGATACTCCTGAATGCCGTTGCCGAGGCCCAGCAATCCGGCGTCATCTCCAATCGGCCCTCGCCCGAACTCATGGCCCGATCGATCTGGTCGACCCTGCATGGCCTCTCCGTCCTGAGCCACCGGCGACCATATGAACGGTTCGGCTTCGATGTGCCAGCGGAAGACCTTGCGGCCGAAACCCTTTCGGCATTGCTCGGGCTCTAGCGTCATCGGCCGAACAACAACAGGAGGTCGGCTGCTGCGGCGTCAGGTGTCCGATGCCGCGCCGAGTGCGCGCAAGAGCAGGCCAGTGAGGGAATCGAGGTAGCCGGGTTCGAGGTGGCCGCGGCGGACGGACAGGCGCCAATAGATGGGGGCGGCGATGACATCGAGTGCGAGTTCGAGGTCCAGGTCGGCGGGCAGTTCGCCGCGCGCGATGGCGCGTTGGAGGATTTCTGCGCCGCGGGTGCGCCGCGGGATGCCGATCATGGTCTCGACGACCGCACCGAGTTCGGGGTTGCGCGCCATCTCGGCGGCCAAGTCGGGCAATATGCGGGAAAAGCGCGGGTGGTTGAGCCATTCCAGCAGCGCGTCGAGGGTTTCCCGGAGGTCGCCGCGCAGTGATCCGGTGTCCGGATCGATGGCTCGCGGCACGCTGAACTCGGAGACGACGGCGATAACCATGTCCTGCTTGGACGGCCAGCGGCGGTACAGCGCGCTCTTGCCGACACCGGCCCGCTTGGCGACGGCCTCCATGGACAGTCGGCCGTAACCCTGTTCGGCAAGCTCGTCGAGGACGGCCTCGGTGATCGACTTGGTGGTCTCGGGCTGCAGCACGGCTGCGCCGGTGGGCGTGCGACGTGTCATACGGGTGAGTGTAGCGGGTGGACGGGACGGTATCGTCCCGCGTAGTCTCACGACAGGACGGAACCGTCTCGTCCTAACGTTAGGAGCCTTCAATGACCCCCAGTGAACTCGTCGACCGCGCACTCGCACTGCTCCTCGCCAAGGACATGGCCGGCTTCGCCGGACTCTGGGCCGAGTCGGGTGTGCTGGAATTCCCGTTCGCGCCACCCGGCTATCCGACGCGACTGGACGGGCGCGCGGCGATCGAGGAATACATGCGCGGCTACCCCGACATCGTGGACATGCGCGAGATCACCGAGAAGTCCCTCCACCGCAGCGTCGATCCGGAGGTCGTCATCGTCGAGTTCGTGGCGGCGGGCCGCGTCGTCGCCACCGATGCGCCCTACCAGATGCGCTACATCGCCGTGATCACCGTGCGCGACAACGCAATACAGCACTATCGCGACTATTGGAGCCCGCATGCCGCAGCCGAGACGCTCGGTGGCGCAGACCATCTGGTGACCGCGTTCGCCGGCGGCACCGATGAATGAGATCCTGGTTATCGGTGCGACCGGGACAACCGGCACCCGGATCAGCACCTTCCTGCGCAAGCGCGGCATCGGGGTGCGCGAAGCCACGCGTACCCCAGGACCGGATGCCGCGCAGGTGCGCTTCGACTGGGCCGATTCCGAAACGCACGCACCAGCGCTCGAGGGAGTTTCGGCCGTCTACCTGATCGCCCCGATCGGCGTTGCCGACCCGGCGCCCCTGGTACGACCGTTCCTCGACGAGGCTGTCCGGCACGGTGTGCGACGCGCTGTCGTACTCGGCTCCTCCGCCATCCAGGAAGCCGACCACGGTATGGGAGCGCTGTATCGACTCGTGCGGACAACCATGCCCGAATGGGCGGTGCTGCGGCCGTCGTGGTTCATGCAGAACTTCACGGGCGAGCTACCGCTGGCCCGGGATGTTCGCGCTGGGGAGATCGTCACGGCGACCGGACCGGGCCGGGTCGCGTTCATTGATGCCGATGACATCGCCGCCGTCGGCGGGCATGCGTTGATCGACCCCGTCGCACACAACACCGAACACATCCTCACCGGACCGCAGGCGCTCAGCTACGCCGAGGCCGCCGCGATTATCGCCGCTCGGACCGGGAAATCCGTTGCGCACCGGACCATTACGCCGGATGAACTGGCCGCACGCTTGGTCGCCTATGGCATCCCCGAGGATTTCGCCGCCATGCTCGCCGCTCTCGACGACGACATCCGCGCGGGCACGCAGGACCACGTTACCGACACCGTGCTACGGGTCGCCGGCCGCGCGCCGCGCAGTTTCGGTGAGTTTATCGACAAGGAGCTGTAATGCGGCAGTTGATGTTTCATGATGACGTCCAATTCTGGTTCGAGACAATGCGACTGTTCGGCCACGCGAGCTACGGCGGCTCGGATTTCGGCGAGGTGGTAGCCACAGCATCTCGGATCACGGCGGGCGACTACGACAGCTGGCATGACAACTGGCTGCACACCGCCGAGCGGATCGCCACCGAAGCAGCTGCGGCACCGCCGATCAGCGCACGCGACGGGTTCCTGCGCGCCTCAACCTACTACCGTGCGGCCGAATTCTTCCTGCACGGCAACCCCGACGACCCGCGTATCGGCTACGCCGACGCGCGTAGCGTCGAGTGCTTCCGCGCCGCCATCATGCGAATGCGGGATATCGAGCCGATCGAAATCCCTTACGAGGGAACAGTTCTGCACGGCTATCTATATCGAGCGCCGGGGCCGGGCCCGAAGCCGACCGTGGTGATGCACAACGGGTTCGACGGCAGCTGCGAGGAATTGCAGTTCCTCGGTGCGCCGGCCGGGCAGGAACGCGGCTATCACATACTCACCTTCGACGGCCCGGGACAGCCGAGCGCGATCCATCGTGAGAAGCTGATATTCCGGCCGGATTGGGAGCATGTGGTCGGCCCGGTGCTCGATTATCTGAGCAAGGTCCCCGGTGTCGATCCGGCACGGATCGCGTTGCTCGGCGTCAGCCTCGGTGGCATGCTCGCGCCGCGCGCGGCCGCATTCGAGCCACGCTTGGCCGCGGTCGTCGCCGTCGACGGCGTCTACGACGCGAGCACGGCCCTGGCCCAATTCCTGCCGATCGCAGCCGATGAACTCCCGGACCGGGTGCGCGCCGAGCATGACCCGGAGCTCGACGCGTTGATCGCCGCGGCGCGGGCGGCCAACCCGACCATGCGTTGGGCCTGCGACCACGGCAGGTACGTTATGGGCGCTCGCACCGATCGCGAATTCCTGGCCGCGTACCTCGACTACAACCTGAAAGATGGTGTAGCCGAGCAGATCACATGTCCGGTGCTGGTATGTGAAGCGGCCGACGACATGTATTTCGCGGGCACCGGCGTGCGCGAAGCCGAACCGCGCAGGCTGCACAGTCGGCTGACCGCACCGAAGGCGCTGCTGACCTTTACCGAGGAGGAGGGCGCGGACGCGCACTGCCACAGCGGCGCGCAAAGACTTGCCGTGGCAAGGATTTTCGACTGGCTCGACGAAACAATCTCGTAGGAACCACGCACCGACCTGCTGCTTCGAGCGGCGTCGACACGGAGCCTGATCCGGCGGAGCTTGCGATGGTGCGGTCGATAGCGGCCATATGTTCTTCGGCTCACGATCGCAGTGCGGCGAGCGGCACTTCCAGCGAAAGACCGAGATCGGTGAGCCGCGAGTGCACGCGCGACGGCACCGTCGCCTCCACCCGGCGCGCGACCACGCCGTCGCGAGCGAGGCCCATGGGAGCAGATGATATCTGCGACATTGTCCGATGTGATCAGCGCTGCCGGACATCGTCGACATACACGATGCCCACTCTGCCGGCCGGCGCGAGCAGCGTGCCTCAATAGTCGAGGGCGTGTTCCGGTTGGCAGACATCCATGGGGGAGGGTAGATAGCGGGCGATGGCGTCCAGGAGCGTGGCGATGGCATCGCTCGTGGGCGCTGCACCGCATAGGACGGGTACGACCTCACCGATGCGGGTCAGGTAGCGGATGCGGTGATGCACCTGGTCGAGCGGGATGTCGTGCAGGGCGGGGGAGCAGTTCGGATCCGAGGGGGCTAGTTCCGTGAGCGTTTTCACGAGGGTGCCGTACCACCGCTCGGCGACTTCCCAATGGCTGCCGTACAGTTCGGCGGCCAGCGGTTCGAGTGCCCACAGTGGGAGCAGGTCGATGACGCCTTCGAACGTGGGGTCGGCGCCGATGGGGATTTGCAGTGTCAGTGGGACGGCGCCGCGGGTGTCGGCGATCGTGCGGACGCAGCGGTCGAAATCGGCGGCGGGGTGGTCGAGTCCGTAGATCAGGCACAGGCGGGCGACCTGGTAGTCGTCGGCGACCCGGAACATCGTCTGGAGGCGCGGGGTGGGGTTGACGGCGGCGTTCACGACCGCGATCACACCGTCGGCCACGCGGATGGACCGCTCCAGGTCCGCAATGGGCGCGTGGCTCGTCAGCTCGGCGATACGAATCGTGTGCTCGACGCGGCCCGTGGTCCAATCGACGGTGGCCCGGGTGCCGGAGCCGCGCTGGCCGGAGCGGCGGCGGAGCAGGCCGGCCAGTCGGGTCGTCTCGTCGGGGTCGCCGATGATGGTGACGTTGCGGATTGTCTGTGGATCAATGGCTTTGGCGCCCATCGCGTTGTGGTACTCCAGATCGACTCGAGGGTGTCGGGACCTCCTCGATCCGGACTCACCGTACCTCCGCCCGCGGATTGCTGGAGCGGAATTCGGCCCCAAAGTAGAACGTGTTCCTATACCGTCGGGCTGTGCAGAAAGAACAACGGCCCGCCGTGGCAGACTGGTTCACTGCGGACGACGGCGTGGTGCGTCTGAAGGGAAGTCGCTGCAAGGATTGCGCCACACCGTATTTCCCGCGGAATACGCTGGCCTGTCGGAATCCGCAGTGTTCCGGTCCGAAGGATGGCTCCGAGCTCGTCGAGCATCTGTTTTCCACACGTGGGCGGATCTGGTCGTATGCGGATGCCCGGTACAAACCTCCGGCGCCCTATGTCTCGCCCGATCCATTCGAGCCGTATGTCGTTGCGGCAGTGGAGCTCGAGGTCGAGCAGATGGTGATTCTCGGGCAGGTCGTGCGCGGCCTCACGGTGGACGACCTGGCCGTCGGCATGCCGGTCGAATTGACTCTCGGAACGTTGTACGCCGACGAGGAAGCGGAGCACACGGTGTGGATGTGGAGGCCGGTCAATGACTGACACGAATGATCGCGACATCGCCGTCCTCGGTGCGGGTATGCACCAGTGGGGCAAGTGGGGGCGCAATTTCGTCGAATACGGGCTGGTCGCCGCCCGTGCGGCGCTGGCCGATGCGGGGGTGAACCACCTCGACGTCGGTTATATCGCCGGCGCGGACACCATCCGCAATGGGTACCCCGGTTTCGTCTCGGGCGCGACTTTCGCTCAGGCGCTGGGTTGGTCGGGTGCGCAGATCTCGAGCAGCTATGCCGCCTGCGCCTCCGGTGCGCAGGCCATCGCCAACGCACGCGCCCAGATCCTGGCGGGGTTGTGTGACGTGGCGCTGGTGGTGGGCGCGGATGCCGCCCCGAAGGGCTTCTTCCAGCCGGTCGGCGGTGAGCGCCGCGATGATCCGGACTGGTTGCGTTTCCACCTGCTCGGCGCTACCAATCCCATCTATTTCGCGCTGTATGCTCGCCGCCGGATGGCGCTGCACGGTGCCACGCTCGACGATTTCGCCGCGGTCAAGGTGAAGAACGCCAGGCACGGCCTGAACAACCCGTATGCCCGTTATCGCAAGGAGGTTTCGGTCGAGGAGGTCGCCGCCTCGGCGATCGTCTCGGACCCGCTGCGGCTGCTCGACATCTGCGCGACCAGCGACGGCGGGGCCGCACTGGTGTTGACGTCGATGGAGTACGCGCGTCGGCACGGCGTCGCCGACCCGGTCCGCATCCGAGCGCTGTCGACGGTCACGCCGACGTTCCCGAAAACCGTTCTCGACCTGCCGGATTTTGCGACCGACTCCGCTGTGGCCGTCGAGGCCCCGCCCCGCGCGTTCCGTTCCGCCATCGCGCACGCCGCGTACGAGGAGGCCGGGCTCGGTCCCGCCGACCTGTCCTTCGCGGAGGTTTACGACCTGTCCACCGCGCTGGAGTTGGACTGGTACGAGGACATCGGGCTCTGCGAGACGGGCGGCGCGGAGGATCTGCTGCGCAGCGGCGCAACAACATTGGGCGGACGCGTGCCGGTGAACCCCAGCGGCGGCCTGGCCTGTTTCGGTGAGGCGATCCCCGCGCAGGCCATCGCCCAGATCTGCGAGCTCACGTGGCAGTTGCGCGGCCGGGCCGACGGCCGCCAAGTGGACAACGCCCGCGCGGGTATCGCGGTGAACCAGGGCCTCTTCGGCCACGGCTCGGCCGTCATCGCCACCCGCTGACATCGCGGGTCTTTGGGCGCTCTCCGAAAACCCGGGCCAGGCCCGGGTTTTCGTGGTCCAGGTCGGCGCATGATTGCTGTTCCTACAACGCGACCGTGGCGTCGACGGCCGAGCCTCCGTAGGTCGGACTACCGGGCGCGGTGCCACCAGCGGTGGTATGGCGGGGGCAGCCAGTACTCGTCCGGTAACCGAGTCGAGGACCGCTCGGCTCGGCGGTCGGTGGCAGAAGCAACGGATCATCAGCCATGACAGCCACCGATCCGAGTGGCGTGCTGAAACTCCAGCGCGGTAGAACTTCGTACAGTCACCCGAACAGTGGGGAGTTTGCAACGTGAGCGTGTCAGAAGTCGTCTACAACGTTGTGGTCGTCGCGCACCTACTCGGTATGGCGGCGGTCGTTGGCGGATATGTCGCCGGTCAGCCCGCCGTTTCCGAATTGATGGTGTGGGGCGCGCGGGCGCAGATCGTCACCGGTTTGATCCTGGTGGGGATGGCCGATTCGATCGATTCGCTCGGCAAGGATCCGAATATGGCAAAGATCGGCACCAAACTGGTCATTTCCGTGCTGGTCGCCGCGTTCGCCGAGATCGGTCGGGCGGATGCGAAGCGCGGGAAGGCGGTGCCGTGGATGACCCATGCCTCCGGTGGCTTGGCGATTCTCAACGTGTTCATCGCAGTGCTCTGGACGTGAGCGCCCGGTGACCGGCTCAGCTTCCGGTGCGGTCTGGTCCACCACGAGGACCCGAGCGGCATGGTCGACGCGATATGACTTGCCGCATCGACGCCAGGCACAACGAGTACCGCTGGGCCCGAAGCCGATGCGACCGGAGCATCGGCGCGGGCACGTTCGCTCATCTCGTCGTGGGGTGGCGCGCTCGCTCCCGCGAGATTGATGGCACCGTGGACGTGATAGATCGTGCCGATCCCGCGGCTGGCCCCCAGGTGACGAAGACGTCGGCGGTTGTCAGGTGATCGACGGTGGTCCGGGCGTGCACACGGAATCTCCACAATTGGTGCGGCTTCTCTCCACAGCGGGTGGCTAGGGTTTCGGTTCATGGAACAGAACGTGGCGGTCAGCGGGTCGGGGGCGCGACGGATTCTGGTGGTCGACGACGAGGTGACCATTGCGGAATCGGTGGCGGCGCGGTTGCGCGCGGAGGGGTTCACCGTCGATGTGGCCCATGACGGTCCTGGCGCCGTTGCCACGGCGGAGGCGATGGCACCCGATCTGGTCGTACTCGATGTCATGCTGCCCGGCTTCGACGGCCTCGAGGTGTGCCGCCGCATCCAGGCCGCGCGTCCGATACCGGTCCTCATGCTCACCGCGCGCACCGACGAAACCGACCAGCTCATCGGCCTCGGGGTCGGCGCCGATGACTACCTCACCAAGCCGTTCTCCCTGCGCGTGCTGGCCGCCCGCGTCCAAGCCCTGCTGCGCCGGATGGACCGGGCCGTCGAACGCGACGGCGCCAGCATCATCGTCGGCGACCTGCGCATCGACGTCGATCAGCGCCGGGTCTGGCGCGCCGATATCGAAGCCCAGCTCACCCCGCTCGAATTCGACCTGCTGACCCGCCTCGCGCGCCGCCCCCGCGTGGTGCTGGCTCGCGAACGCCTGCTCGAAGAGGTTTGGGACTGGGCCGACGCGGCGGGAACCAGGGCGGTCGATAGTCACGTCAAGGCATTGCGCCGCAAGCTCGGCGCAGACCTGATCCGCACGGTGCACGGTGTCGGCTATGCGTTGGAGGCGCGATGAGTGCGGGATCGCGAAACGATTCGATGCGAGGCGGTGGGCGCGACGAGGCTCCGGTCTCCGGCAGCGCGGCGGTTCCGCGGTGGCTGCGGGGCATATCGGACGCGGTGGCGGAGGTGCTGCCGCGCCCGCTGGATCCGGTGAAATCGATCAAGCTGAAATTCGCGATTCTGATGCTGGGGTCGGCCGGGGTGGCGTTCGGGTTCTTCCGGCTGCGGATCGGCTGGCTGCCGCCGAAGACGACGATCGCGGCGACGGTGATCGCGCTGGTCACCTCGCAGATCCTCGCGCACGGCACCACCAGGCCGCTGCGGGAGATGACGGCCGCGGCAAAACGGATGGCGCACGGCGACTACACCCGCCGGGTGCGCGCCAGTTCCCGCGACGAGGTCGGACAGTTGGCGGTGGCCTTCAATCAGATGGCTGCCGATCTGGCCGCCGCGGACCAACAGCGCCGCGACCTGATCGCCAATGTTTCACATGAACTGCGCACCCCGATCGCCGCGCTGAATGCGTTGCTGGAGAACATGGTCGACGGTGTCTCCACTCCCGATGACAAAACCCTGCGTACCGCACTCGCACAAACCGAACGGCTCGGCCTGCTCGTCTCCGAACTGCTCGACCTGTCCACCATCGAATCCGGTGCCCGAGCACTGGATCGCGAACAACTCAGCGTCACACCGCTTTTGGCCGAGGTCGTCGCCGAGGCCGAGGTGATGGCGGCGGCGCTCGGGCGCGGTGTGCGCTTCCGCACCGACGTGCAACCGAGCACCGCAAGCGTTTTCGCAGACCGTGCACGTTTGCATCAGGTGCTGCTCAACCTGCTCGATAACGCCGCCCGCCACGGCCCCGCCGGTGGCGAGGTCCGCATCGACGCCCGATCCGACCGCGGCAATCTCGTCATCGACGTCCAGGACCAAGGCCCCGGCATACCTATCGCCGAGCGCGCCACCATATTCGACCGCTTCACCCGCGGCGGCCGCACCGACGGCGGCGGCACCGGCCTGGGCCTGGCCATCTCCCGCTGGATAGTCGACCTGCACGGCGGCACCATCGCCGTCGCCGACCCCGGCTCCCGTATCCGCGTGGTCCTCCCGGCTCGCTGACCCGACCACCAACTCACCCACCCACCCACCCACACTCGCCGCGACCCGGACCACCATCCGGGCTGATCCCACATACCTTTAGGAGGGGACATCCGTGTCAGATCAACCCACCCCGAGTGATTCACCGCAACCGGATTCGATCACGGCATCGCCGAATGAGCCGAGCGCTCATGCCGAGTCGGCAACTGTCGCGTCCGATGCTGCCGGACCCGATCGTATTGGACCTGACGCTCCCGCACCTGGTGCGGTCGCATCCGATGGTGTCGGACCCGATGCTGCTGCACCTGATGCTGTCGCACCTGGCACTGTCGATGCGTTGACCAATACGGCTGAACCGGCGCCATCGGCTCAGGTATCGCCGAACGAGCCCGTTGCCGAAGCGCATTCGGCCGCAGCAGATCCCGCACCACCGTCGAAGCCCACAGCGGACGCGGCGACAAGCGAAACCGAGTCGATCAGGGGTGCGGAGCCGGGGCAACCTCGTCGGGTGACGCGCCGATACAGAAGGCGCAGTGCCGAAGCAGATCCGTCGACCCCGGCCGACCAGAGCACGCCGTCTTCGAAGTCGACGGCATCACCGATCGGGCACGATCTGCGGACCTCGGCTGAGCCCGAGGGCGATTCGGTGCCGGCCGCGCACGCATCCGTCGAGGGGTCGGCTGCGTCGTCTACCGAGCGGATACCGGATACATCCGGTGCAAAGCCGGAGGCGGTGGCACGAACGGAATCGGATGCGCCCGAGGTCGTGCCGCAAACTCCGGACTCGTCGTCGAGCGCGCCCGCGGGCACTTCGCCGAACGCGGTGGGTGCTTCTTCGAGCGCATCGGTTTCGACCGTGGCTGAATCGGCCTGGTCGGTGAGTGCGTCGCCAAGTGTGCCGAATCCGTGGGAGGCCGTGTCGGCCTGGTCGGTGGGTGCGCCACCCAGTGCGTTGCATCCGTCGCCGAGTGCGTCGCGACCGCTGGCGCCGATGCCACCCATGCGGCCGTTTCCACCCGGATCCCGATCTGATATGCCAACCCCTTGGGTGGCGCCGGTGTCGCGATTGCGGCGCATCGCCTGCCCGCCGGGTGTACTACCCGCCGCGGGAATCGCCGGACTCGCGGGCGCAGCGCTGATTCCACTGGATCGCCCTGGAATCGGTTGGCTACTGGCCGGTTCGGTCGCCGCAACCGCGGTATTCACGGTGGATCGCCGCGCACGCCGGGCTGCCGCAGCGCGCGATACTGCCGGGGCAACCGCGCCGATACCGGATCCGTTGGCACCGGCGGAGCCATCATCTACCGCTTTCTCGGCGACTGTCAGCGGTCGGGTTCGGCCGGAAGGTGTCGATGCGGCGGCGGATTGGGCCGATCCGAGTGCTCGATGGTCGAGCGCTGCTGGTGATGGCGGTGAACTGCGGTCCGAAGGTATTGGTGCGGAGTCGGATCAGGGTGATGCAAGTCCTGCGCAGGTGGCTGGGGCCGGCGGTGGCACCCCGCGGACAGCGGATTTGTCCGACTCGGGCGAATTGTCGTTGCTTGCTGCTGACGGGGCGGAGGGAGATACCGGGCGGTCGGCCTCGGCGGTGACCGGGAGTCGTCGATCTGACGGTGTCGATGGGGGAGTGGATCGGGCTGAAGCAAAGGCTGGAGTGGGATTTGGTGTGCTCCAGGGGAATTGGGGGCGGGTTTGGTGGGTGGCGTTGGCGTTGGTATTGCTAGGGGTGGGGGCTGTTCGGGGTGCAGGGTGGTTGTTCGCGTTGTGCGTGGTGGGGGCGGGGGTGGCCGGGTCGTTGGCGGTTGTCGGGCGGCGGTCGGTGCATGGGGCCTGGTATGACGTGATCGCGGTGCCGATCGAGTCGATTTCGGGCATTCCCTGGGTGTATTCGGCGTTCGGCCGGATCGGTGACGGTACGGCACGGCGGTCGTGGCGGGCCGGGATGTCGGTGGCGGTGACGCTGGCGTTGTTGGCAGTTTTCGTGCCTCTGCTGGGTGGTGCCGATGCGACTTTTGCGAAGCTGCTCTCGGCGGTGACACCCCAGGTCGACGCGGAATCGGTGATGCGGTGGATTTTCACGTTCGTCGCAGTCGGGTTCGGCAGCATCGGGGCGATGTATTTGCTGGCGGGTCCGCGTGCCGCGGCGACAGGGGAATCGAGGGGCGGCAGCCTGCGGCGGTTGGAGTGGGCGTTGCCGGTCGGCGCGCTGACGGTGCTGTTCGCGGTCTTCGTCATCGTCCAATTCGTCGCGTTGTTCGGTGGCGACGCCTATGTGCAGCGCACCACGAACTTGACCTACGCCGAATACGCACGCAGCGGATTCTGGCAGCTCTCGATCGTCACCGTGCTCACGCTGGCCGTCATCGCCCTGGTCTTGCGTTGGGCCGCACGGGACTGCGCTGCGGATCGGGCCTGGCTGCGGATCCTGCTCTGCGCGATCAGCGTGCTGTCACTGATCATCGTCGCCTCCGCGCTCGGCCGCATGTGGACCTACCAGCAGGCCTACGGTTTCACCGTCATGCGATTGCTGGTCGAGGTCTGCGAACTTTGGCTGGGCCTGGTCTACCTGCTGATGATCGCGGCCGCGCTCCGACTGAACGGCACCTGGGTGCCGCGCGCCGCCATCGGCACGGCCATGGCGACCCTGTTCGTCCTGTCCATCCTCAATCCGGAAGGCATTGTCGCGGAGCGGAATATCGATCGCTGGCAGCACGGAAAGAACCTCGACACGGCCTATCTGAGGGGGCTCTCACCCGATATCGTCCCGGCCGTCGAGCGACTTCCCGAACCGCAGCGCAGTGAAGTGCTCGGCGCGATCCGCCGTCGCCTCGAAGAAGATACGTGGCAGGGATGGAACCTGTCCCGCGCGAACGCCCGTTAGGTCGTGCTCATTGCGCGTCCCAGTCGTGCGCGAGACCGGAATGTCGCGTTGCGGCGGACGAATCACCCGGATTCGGCGCCCATCCTGCCCTGATCCTGCACGCTCGGTTCGGCTTCACCCCGGCCGAAGTGGTCGCCCCGGGCCCGGAAGGCGGTCCACGCCGAGCCTTTCGGCGAATGGTTCCACTTGGGCGATAGCGGATCTATGGTCACCGAGTATGGCGAGCCAAGACGTCGAGGGTCGCCCGTGCCTAATTGAGCGCGCGATGGACGGCGTCGGTCGGATCGGCGGCGAGTTGTGCTGCCGCTATGGGGTTTCCGGCGGCATCGTGGAGTTGCCAGCCACCGAGAGAGACGACGGGGATGCCATCGCGGTGGCGCGCGAAGGCGAGTTCGGAGAGGGTGCCCCAGGAGCCGCCGATCACGATGACGGCGTCGGCGGAGTGGATGAGGATGGCATTGCGGGCCTCGCCCATATTTGTGTAGAGGATGGCGGATAGGCCGGGGCAGGCGGCGGAGCGGTCGGTGTCGGGGCGGATACCGATGACGAGACCGCCCGCGCGGGCGGCACCCGCGGCCACCGCGGCCATGACGCCGGTGCCGCCGCCGCAGAGCACGGTGGCACCGGCGGTCGCGAGCAGTCGCCCGACCTCCTTGGCCCATCCGGCCTCGGTGTCGGTGCAGTCACGTGGTCCGCATACCGCGACCTGTAGGGGTGTGTGACCAGCCATGGCGTCGACGATAGTTGCGAGTGATCTGGTTCGGCGGGCACGCGCGCCGCGCATGAAGAAGTCAGTGCGCGCGCTCGGTGAGCAGCGTATCGAGTCGGGTCGCGAAGTCTTCGGCGGCGGAGTTGTATCCGACGTGGTCGCCCGCGAATTCCAGGATGTCGAGTCCGAGGCTTTCGCTGAGCACGGCGTTGGGCAGGGCGGGGAAGGTGTCCTTGGAGTCGTGACCGACGGCGAGGACCAGCTTGTCCGCCGCGGCGCGCAGCGCGTCGAGATCCGGTGTGTAGCGGATGTACTGACGCATTTCGTGCTCCATCCAGAACATCATGTTCTGCTGGATGCGCTCGGCCATCGCCGCGACCTCGGGGCTGGGTTCCTCGGTCGGGTCGTTTTGCGGCCGGTGCAGCCCGACACCCACTGCGAAGTGGGTCAATGCGGCGAGGTACCCCTCCGACTTGCTGATGCGATAGACCTCTTCGAAGAAGGCGAGCCACTTGTCGGCATCGGGGAGCACGGTGGCCAGCGGCGGTTCGTGTGCGATGAGGGTATGCACGAGTTCGGGATGGGCGGTGAGCAGTTCGAGTGCGACGATGGCGCCGGAACTGCTGCCGAGTACCGCGGCGGGCTGGTCGCCGAGGTGGGTGAGCAGGGCCGCGGCATCGGCGCCGTCGAGTTCGACGCGATGGTCGATCGCACCGTCCTCGGGACTGCGGGAGAAGCCGCGCCGATCGTAGGAGACCACGGTGTAGCGGTCGGCGAGTTGTTCGGCGATCTGGCCGAAGGTTCCGGCGTCGCCGTTGCCGCCGGGGATGAGCAGCAGCAGGGGACCGGTGCCGCGGATCTCGTAGTGGAGTGTGGCGCCGGGGACGGTGAGGGTGTGATCGGTAGGGACGTCCATGGGAAAGGCTCCTGGTAGGAAGGACAGTTGCCGCAGCGCTTCCCGGATGACGGGCAGTGCCGCGGTGGGCGGGTCGGTATCGACCCAACGGTCGATACCGACCTGCAGTGCCGTCGCCATGGCGCCGGCCATGATCCGCGGGAACATATCGGAATGCGGGTCGCGGCCGGTGCGTTCGGCAATGGCCGTCGCGATGGCCTCTTGGATGACGGCTTGCGCCTTGAGATATTCGCCCTGCAGTGCGGGCTCGGTGGTGATCAGCCGAATGCCGCGGATCCAGGCCGGATCGGGCAGTTCGTCATCGCGGAATTCGGCGAGTACCGCGTGAATGACGGCGGGCCACAGCGATTCGGCCGCCGGACGATCGTGCAGTCCGTCCGCGATCCGCCGTGCCCGATCCACCGCCACCGAACAGACGGCCTCGTATTTACTGGCGAAGTAGTTGTTGAATGTGCGTGGCGAGACGCCCGCCGCCGCCGCGATGTCCTCGACCAGCACATTGTCGAGCCCGTGCGCGACCGCCAGCCGCAGCGCCGCGAACCCCAGCGCCTCTCGAGTCGCCAGCTTCTTGCGTTCGCGCAACCCGAGTACGAATGCCACACCATTCACGATACGCAAACTTGCGGGGCACGCAAGATTGCGTGATCGGAAAGTTTTGCGTCGCAACGAGATCAACGACGCGTCAACCGCCATCGCATGAGATCAGCAGAGCCGCAATGGGCCCCAGCGAATTCGGCGTTGCTAGGCGGATTTACGCAATACCGCAAGCCGTCCGAGCAACCAGGCGACCACCACCGCGGCCAGGAACGACAACAGCGACGCACTCATCCACGCCTGCTTGGTGAAGTGCACCTTCTCCTGCACGTCCACCCAGAAGTGCGTCCACACGCCTGCGTCACCCGGGTTGATCAGCTGGTACACCGAAAGTCCCACCAGCCATGCGAAAACCATGCCCCAGCGCGAGGGGGCGTTCGCCTCGGTATTCCACTGTCCCTTCGCGCGCAGGAAGAAGTCCGCGACCAGGACCCCGAGCAGTGGCACGAACACCGATCCGATCAGACCCAGGAAACCGAAGTAGTTCGCCATATTCAGCCGCAGCGCCAACAGTGTGATCAGGACGCCGAGACCGATCGACAGCACGCGCCGATCGACCCGTGGCGCGAGGTTCTGGATCGAGACGGCCGTGGAGTACACATTCGCGAACGACTGGTCGGCCTCACGAAAGACGAAGATGAAGAAGAACACCGCGCCGAGGCTCACATTCAGGAACGGCGAGTACACCCCGCCGTCGCTGGAGGCGAGTGCCAGCGCGAACAGTCCCAATACATACGCGACGATCTGGGTGACCGCATACGCCCCACTGGCCGCGCCGAATGCTGCACCGGTGCTGCGGGAATGCCGGG
The DNA here is from genome assembly GCF_040609795.1 of Nocardia sp. NPDC004604. NCBI lineage: Bacteria > Bacillati > Actinomycetota > Actinomycetes > Mycobacteriales > Nocardiaceae > Nocardia > Nocardia sp. NPDC004604. The sequence continues at coordinate 30,317 of NZ_JBEXLC010000061.1, read as the reverse complement.
TGTAGTCGGCGGCGACCGGGACCCAGGAGATGGACACGGCCAGCGCCGCGTCGGTGGCGATCCAGAACAGGTTCCAGTCGACGCCGAACGGCCCGTCGCCGGTGGGACCCGGGTTGGTGGTGAGGTCGGGCAGGCCGGCCCGCACGAACTGGATGTAGAACCAGATCAGCGCGATCACCACACCGGCGGTCACGAATCGGCGCAGCATCCGCACCGAGCCAAGGGGCCAGATCGTCAATACGGTCGTCAGCACTCCCGCGGCGACCACGTAAACCCAGTGCGGCCCACCGTGGAACAACTCCTCGGCCGCATCGCCGATGACGATCAGCTCGAAGGTGCCCCATCCGATCAGCTGGGCGATATTGAGCACCGTCGGCAGATAGCTGAGCTTGGCGCCGAACAGTCCGCGCAGCAACATCATTGCGGGTTTGCCGGTTTTCGCGCCCGGCACCGCGGCCAGGCCGAGCATGAGTCCGCCGACGACAGTTCCGATGATCATCGCGAGAATGCCTGCGGCGATGGAGATCTGGGCCGCGCCATCGGTATTCGGCGCGAGCACGGTGTAGGCGCCGGAGAAGGCGATCAGGCTGACGCCGAGGTTCGCCCAGAATGCGCTCTGATCCCAGAACGAGAGCACCTTCGGTGCGGGCTGGTCCAGGGTCAGCGGAGCTTCGCGCCGCTCGGATCGATCAAGGGTGGATGCAGACATCCCGGTACCGCTCTCCCTACGCCGGAATTACCCGGACAGGTTCATGCGGTCGGCGAAGCGTGGGGTCCGCCCTCTCAGCCCGGCCGTGCCCGAGCTCCCGCGCTGGGGTTTGTTCGGGCGAAATGTTACACCTGCCCGCGGCTGCGCCCGGCTCGGCCTTCGGACATTCCAGACAGGTTCCGCGGTCCGCCCACGAAAGCTGCGGAGAGCGTCCATACTGTCGCTACCGATCTGGTTATCGCCCGGTTATCTGCTGCTCATCGCCCGCCGACCCTGGAGTGAGACGCGCCATGATCCTGATCGCTGTGCATGAGACCGTACTGGCCCAAATCGACAATCCGACGCCGGAGGCCCCGCCCAACTCGGACAAGATTCTCCAGATGGTCCGCTACCTGACCTGGCTGGTGATGCTATCGGGCGTCTGCGGCATCACCTACGCGGGCGGGCGGTTCGCGTGGGAGAAGTGGAGCAATAACACCCTGGAGTCGCCGAAGATGCTCGCCGGAGCGATGCTCGGCGGCGTCATCGCATCCAGTGCGGGCACCATTATGAATACCCTGGTCGGCTGAAACCCGCTGCCGCGCTTGCTGGTTGCGCGAGGTCCGGGGTACGGGTGACGGTTGCTTTCGCGATGTGCGCGAAGGCGACCGCATCGTGGACCGCGGCGCCGCCCGGGTCATTGTTGAAGTAGACGAAGACGTCTTCGCGGTCCGACCAGGTGTCGGCCAGGCGGCGCGCCCAACTCGTGAGTGCTGTGCGGCCGTAGCGCGGTGGCGGTGTCGCGCGTCCGGAGTGCAGTCGCAGATAGCCCCAGTCCGTTGTGCGCCACAGCGGAGTGACCGGGCGGGAATCGGCGTCGGCCCAGCACAGCGCGGCACCGCATTCGGCAAGTACGGCACGGACTTCCGGAATCCACCAGGACTCGTGTCGGGGTTCGACGGTGACCCGCGTGTCGGTTGGAAAACAGCGCAGACAGGTGTCGAGCAGTGCCGGATCGGCGCGCAGCGTCGGTGGGAGTTGCAGCAGCACCGGGCCCAGCTTCGCGCCCAGTCCGGATGCGTGCTCCAACAGCCGCGCGACGGGTTCCTCGGGTTCGCGCAGCCGCTTGATATGGGTGAGAAAGCGACTGGCCTTGACCGCGAAACAGAATCCGGGCGGTGTCCGGTCCTGCCATGACGCGAAGGTTTCGGTGCTCGGCAGTCGATAGAAGACGCTGTTGCTCTCGACGGTCGCGAATCCCGCGGCGTAGAACTCCAGCCACAGCCGCTGCGGCAGTTCCGCCGGATACAGGACGCCGCGCCAGTCGTGGTACTGCCAACCCGAGGTGCCGACGAGCAGGGGCATATCTCCATCGAAGCACGCGCATCCCTTTCCCGGGACGGCTATATCAACTACGCTATGTAGTAGAAGATATCGGGAGGGTGCGATGCGGGCACAGTCGGTAGTCGAGCGTCGAATTGCGTTGGTGCAGTGGAGTTTTCTGCAGTGGGCTGTCTTCGTGCTCGGTGCGGTGCATATCGCGTGGGCGATCGCGGGGTGGATCGCCGAACCCAGTTTCGAACTCGGTGAACACGCTCCGGCGACACCGGTGCTCGGCATGGACTACAACGGCTGGCACGCGGTGGCCGGGCTATTGCTGTTCGGGCCCGCGCTGATAGCCGCGACCCGCAAATCGTGGTCGGCCTGGTACTGCGTGATCGCCGGGTCGGGTGGCGGAATTGCGGTCGGAGTGTGGGCGCTGTTCTCGCACCGTGTGCTGGTCTTCAGCTTCCCGAGCCATGTGACGGACGCGATCGAGCACCTGGTGACCGGCGCGACGCTATTGGCGCTGGTCGCCGTTCAGGCCATCCGCGACGGTGGACTGCGCCCGGTCTTCGGCATGTCTCAGTCTCAGTAACAGCCTTCGAGGGTTGCGGCGGCGAGGGTGTCGATGACATCGATGACATCGTTGTGCGCGTGCAGCGCGGCGCGTTGGCGGCGGGCACCGTTGCCGCGCGCCACGACCGCCTCGACGGTATCGGCGACGAAGTCCAGGTCGCCGGACTGCTCGAGTGCCGGGCTGACATAGTCGATCAACCGAGCGAGCAGTGTGCGGTTCGGAAAGGGACGCCCGGTCAGGGTGTCGAGGCCAGCGCCGTCCAGGCCGGACCGGGCGGCCTTCCAATACGCGGCGCGCAAGAGTTCTGCGGATACCCGCGGCGGGGGCCGCCGGTCCTGCTGTGCCATCACGACCCCGGCGCGAATCAGCGTGGCCAATAGCGCCGTCTCCTCGACGGTCGCCGGCACATCGCTGACGCGCACCTCGACGGTAGGAAATGTCGCCGAGGGCCGAACGTCCCAGTACACCATCGCGGTATCGAGAATGCTGCCGCTGGCCAGCATCATCTCGACCATATCGTCGTAGTCCGCGATGGAGTCGAAAAAGGGTGGGGGACCGGCGCTGGGCCAGCGTCGCCACATAATGCTGCGCCAACTGGCGTATCCGGTATCGGTGGCGCGGTAGATCGGGGAATTGGCCGTCAGTGCCAGCAATACCGGCAGCCAGGGTCGCAGATAATTCCCGACCTGCACGGCGGTTTCTCGATTCGGCACCCCGACATGTACATGGCAGCCGCATAATCCCTGCTCATGTGCGAGCATGCCGAAATTGCGCTCGATGCGCTGGTAGCGGGGGGTGTCGGTGACCGGAAAAGCGTCCGGCACGGCGGGCGGCACCGCGACGGCGAGCAGGCGCGCACCATGCTTTTCCGCGCAACCCGCGACAGCTGTGCGCAGTCGACGCAATTCATCGAGCAATTCCGAGGTCTGGGTGTGCACCGCGGTATTGGTTTCGACCTGACAGCGCGTCAGCTCCAACTGCAGATCGATCCCGATCTCGGCCGCGGCCGTCGCAACTTCGACATTGCGCGGGCTGGGGGCGCCACTGATCGGCTCCGCCAGCAGGAACTCCTCCTCCACGCCAACAGTCGGCGAGGCCGCGTCCATTCCTGGAGTTTACTGCGCGCGGTGTGCGCGTCGATCGCGATGGCCAGCGTCGATGAATTTCCGATATCCGGATCGTCCTACCGATATGGACGCAACCAATCTCGCAGACCTGTACGAGTTGCCGCCGCTCGACTGGGCCGATATTCGAAAACGGCTCGACGTCGGAATCGAACAAGGCCCTGGCAGCAATGGCCCGGACCGGCACACCTGCTGGCTGACCACGATCAACCCCGACGGCAGCCCGCATGTGACCGCTGTCGGCGCGCTGTGGGTCGAGGGCACCTTCTGGTTCGTGACCGGCGCACGCACGCGCAAGGGCCGCAATTTGGCCCGCGATCCGCGCTGTTCGGTGAGCGTATCGACCCGTGAGTTCGACCTGGTGCTCGATGGCACCGCAACCCAGGTCACCGACACCACGCTGGTCGCCGATATGGCGCAGCGCTATGTCGGTGCGGGTTGGCCCGCCCGCGTGGACGACACCGGCCGAGCGCTCACCGCCGCCTACAGTGCCCCTTCTGCGGGCCCGCCGCCGTGGCACGTCTACCGCGTGACCGCGCGCACCGCGACCGCCCTGTCGACGGTGGAGCCGGGCGGTGCGACCCGCTGGCGGTTCTGAGTCTCGTCCCTGCCGTCGCGGTCCTCGGGGTATAGCTCCCGCCGAGATCGCTCGCGAGGTCGTGATCGCGGCGTCGACTATTACCCGCGGGGTAATCGTTTCTGAGCCGTGCGGTTCGTAGGATCGGCAGGGTGAGTACGCAGACAGCCGGTGACCTGTTGCGCCACTGGCGGCTCGAGCGCAGGCTCAGCCAACTGGAATTAGCGGGGCGCGCCGAAACCTCCGCGCGCCATCTGAGTTTCATCGAAACGGGTCGCGCGAATCCGAGCCGCACCATGGTCGTGCACCTGTGCGAGCAGTTGGAAATCCCGTTGCGCGAACGCAACCGGCTGCTGCTCGCGGCCGGTTACGCTCCGGCCTACGCCGAACCCGACCTGGATACCCCTGCGATGGATGCGGTGCGCGGCGCGATGCGCCAGATCCTCGCCGGACATGAACCCTATCCGGCGCTGGCCATCGACCAGGGCTGGAACATGATCGACGCCAATGCCGGTGTCGCACTGCTGTTGGCGGGTATCGATTCGAAGCTGCTCACCGCACCGGTGAACGCGCTGCGCCTGAGCCTGCATCCCGACGGTATGGCCAGCCGCATCATCAACCTCGCCGAATGGCGCGGCCACATTTTCGAGCGCCTGGCCCGCCAAATCGAGGTCACCGGCGCGCCGGAACTGATCGAGCTCCGTGACGAACTGCGCCGATATCCGGGCGGCGAAGTAGATCTCGCGCTGCCCGAACCCGACCAAGCGGTGGTGCCGCTGCGCCTGCGTCACGAGGATCACGAACTGTCGTTCATCAGCGTCACCACCGTTTTCGGCACCCCGATGAACGTCACCGTCGCTGAACTGGCGGTCGAATCGTTCTTCCCCGCCGACGAGGAAACCAAGAAGCGCCTCACCGCGGCATCCCGATGATCCGGCGCGCCGATCGAATCGTGGGAACGCATGGGATGCAGTCACATACGATCCCAGGTGCTGGTGAAGTCGAAGACCATTCCGACGTATCCGAAAACTACGGCGCGGGACTGGGAGTCGCTCGGGCGGTACGGGCGCAGGCGCCTTGGCGCGAACGAGGTCCGGTGGAACTGATTCCCGGTGCGTAACACGACGCATCGGAACCGGGAGTTCGGGCGGGGAACGAGTTGAGAGCAGGCCAGGTGTGCAGGTGAAGCAGTCGGCGCGGCTCGCGGAGTTGCTCGGCGTCCCGGTGCGCGCGGTGACCGATGTGGGGTCGAGTCATTCGTGGACGCTGCATCGGGCCGCACTCGCCGATGGCCGGGAAGTCTTCGTCAAGGCCGCGCTCGATCGGGCGCAGGTGTTCCGGGCGGAGGCGGCGGGGCTGCGGTGGCTCGCAGTCGGGGTGCCCGAACTGGTGCCCGAAGTGCTCGCGGTCGACGACCGGATGCTGGTGCTGCCGTGGCTGTCCCGAGCCGCCCCGACGACGGCCGTCGCGGAACGTTTCGGCCGCGATCTCGCTGCGCTGCACGCGAATTCGCCGGGATCGTTCGGCGCGCCCTGGACAGGTTGGATCGCCGACCTGCCGCTGGACAACACCCGATTCGACGGCGCATGGGCACGCTGGTACGCCGACCGTCGCCTCGCCCCGTACCTTCCGCGCGTCGCCGCCGACCTCGGCCGCGATGGCATCCGCCTGCTGGAGCGCGTCATCGACGAGATCGAAACCCTGGCGGGCCCGAGCGAACCGCCCAGCCGCATCCACGGTGACCTGTGGTCCGGCAACCTGCTGTGGACCACCGACCGCGCACTGCTCATCGACCCCGCCGCCCACGGCGGTCACCGCGAAACCGATCTCGCGATGCTCGCCCTGTTCGGTGCACCGCATCTGGACCGAATCCGCGGCGCCTACCACGAAACCCACCCGCTGGCCGACGGCTGGCGCGCCCGCATCCCCCTGCATCAACTGCACCCGCTGCTGGTGCACGTCGTGCTCTTCGGCGGCGGCTACCGAAGCCAGACGCTCGCCGCAGCCGCCGCAGCGCTTGCGGCATAGCGCCGTATCAGCTCGTTTTCGCGATGACCTTCTCCGCGAACCGCGACAGGTGCGCGATCTTGGTGTCCAGCGATTCGGTATCGGGTTCGGTCGTATACGGATAGCGGAAGCCCACGATCACATCGGTGACACCCTTGTCCTCCAACCGTTTCACGCCGTCCACGGTGAATCCGTCCAGCGAGATGACGTGCACCTCGAAGTCCTTGCGGGTGCCGTATTCGGCGCGCAGGGTTTCGAGTTTTGCGAGCAGCCGGTCCAATTCGGCCGGGTCACCGCCCGCGTGCATCCAGCCATCGCCGCGCTGGGCCGCGCGCCGCAAGGCCGGGCCGCTGTGTCCGCCGATGAGGATCGGGATCGGCTCGGTGGGCACCGGGCTGATCTTGATGGGCGGCAGATCGTAGTACTTCCCATGGAATTCGAAGTAGCCGCCCGCGGTGAGACCGCGCACGATATCGATGCATTCGTCCATGCGTGCGCCGCGATGTTCGAACGGCACACCCATGATCTCGAAATCATCCGGCCACGGGCTGATACCGACGCCGAAACCGAACCGGTTGCCGCTCAACGCCGCGATCGAGGCGGCCTGTTTGGCCACCAGCACCGGCGGACGGATGGGCAGCTTCACCACGAACGGGGTCAGGCGCAGTGTCGTGGTGGCCGCCGCAATGGCCGCCGACAGCACGAATGCCTCGATGAACGGCTTGTCCTCCAAGAACTCCCGACTGCCGTCGGGGGTATACGGGTAGGTCGCGTCGGATTCCTTCGGATAGGCCACGCTGTCGGCAATCGTCATCGACGTATATCCGGCCGCCTCCGCGGCCTGTGCCAGCGGCACATAGTAGGTCGGATCCGTCATTGTCTCGGCATAGGTGAATCGCATGTCAATTGCCTTCCATCCCGGTACTTTCGGCGCGGTGCGCCCTGTTCGGTGCCGCCCCCGATATGCCAGCCGCATGCGCACCGGCGCGGCGCCCGAAGTAGGACCCCTCGCCGAGACACGTCCCGCTGGCATAGCCGGAACTGTCCTGTGCCAGATTCGAGGCGCAGGCGCCCGCCGCGTACAGCCCGGAGACCACCGACCCGTCGGCGCGCAGCACCGCACCGTCGACGGAGGTACACACTCCGCCGAGAGTGAATCCGACGTAGGTGGCCCGGCCCGGCGTGAGATCGAAGGCACCCCACGGGCCTTCGGTCAACGGGGTCAGCCAGTCGGGATGCTTGCCGAATTCGGGATCACGTCCTTCGGCCGCCGCGGTGTTGTACGCGGTCGTCGCCGACGCCCCGCCCGCTGTGCCGCTGCGCTCCAGCAGCAGTACCCGCGCGCCCGCTTCGGCCGCGCTGATCGCCGCGCACGCTCCCGCGATCCCGAAGCCGACCACGATCACATCCGCGATGGCGTCCCATTCGACCGGGCCGGTAATGAGCTGGGGGAGTTCGATTCCTAGGCCCATGGATTCGAATAACCCTCCGGGATCAGGTAATCGAACATCGCCTTCATATCCGCCGACAACCGCATGAGCTCAACGGTCGAACCGAGCGCACCGCCATCGAGATAGGTGAATTCCATTCCGACACCCTCGAACGCACCCCGCGCGAGGATTTCCGCCCCGTTCGTCCTCGCCTCGGCCAGCGCCGCGTCATAGTCCTCGGGCACCCACGCGATGTGATGCAGTCCCGGCCCCACCGTATCCAGATGCTCGGAGTACAGGCTGATCCCGGATTTCGGCTCGATCAGCTCCAATTGCTGCCCGCCCGCATATCCCAGCGCCACGGTGATCGTGTAATCGGCTGGCGCGCCGCGCAATTCACATGCCTGCGGCCCGAAGTGCACATCCGGGATGGTGAACCACTCGGCGACGCCATAGCGCTCGGTGTACTCCCGTCGGGCCGCATCGATATCGCGCACCACCCAGCACAGCTGGAAGATCGGACCCCGCGCGATGGTCATCGGATCACCTCAACTCCGCCCAGTGGCTCGTCGGATTCGCAAAAACAGCCGGTACGCACGACCAATTAATCACTGATGCTTAACATCGTCAATACCCGGATTTAGTACAGTTCTGACATGGCCACCGAGGATCCGCGTGCCGCGCTGCTCGACGCGGGCGAACGACTCATCGCCGAACGCGGCGTGGACGTCCCGCTGCGCGATATCGCGGCGGCCGCGGGTCAGCGCAACAACTCAGCGGTGCACTACTACTTCGACTCCCGCGGCGGGCTGATCGAGGCCATTGTCGAACGCCGCATGAACTGGCTCGAGGACCGCCGCATGGGTCTGCTCGCCCAGCACGAGGCCGACGGCACCGCACACGAGATCCGCACACTGGTCGCCATGCTCACCGCACCCATCCTCGAACTCATCGGCACACCGCGGATCACCCATTACGGTCGCTTCCTCGAAGTGGTGCGCGCCCACCCCGTGGTCGCCGACGCCCGCCGCCTCGCCGGTGCCGACCGCGCCGCCGTGCGCATCATCGCCACCCGCCTCGACGCGGCCCTCGCGCAACTCCCACCCCGCCGACGCCGCCAACGCCTGGAAACCATGGCAACGGTGATGTTCGCCTTGATCGCCGACTATGAACGCGCGCTGGAAGCGGGCGTGCGCACCGCGGACCCGGACAGCGATACTGTCGAAATCATCGACATGATCGTCGCCATGCTCACCGTGCCGGTCCACCAGGCGACACCCGGTGGCGCATAGCGACTGATCGGGATCGAACCCGGAGATCAGCGAGCGCGGCTGTGCCGTCTCAGGATGTCAGCGGTATCCATCGTCGTGCCGGTTCGCGCGGTCTCTGAGTCCGTCGAGGACAACCCGCAGGTTGCGGCTCCACTGGCCGCTGTCGGCCGACAGGCCGATGGTGTGCGAGTCGGTCGAGACTCCTGCGAGCAGGAAAGCCACGTCCTGCCAGGTGATATCGCCTCGCATCTCGCCCGAAGCCTGCGCGGCTTCGACCAGATGCCTGATCCGCGCACGTATTTCAGCCAGCAATCGATCCAGGCCCGGGATACCGGCACCGCCCAGCGCCTCGTTGGCACCGCAGCTCTCCGCGCGCAATCGCACATACACGGAGGCGAAATCGGTGAATCCGCGCCATGGATCGGGGTCGGCGATCGCGTTATCGGCACTGGCGATCATCTCGCCCAGCACCTCCTCCAGTACAACCTGCAGCAGCGTCTCGCGCGAGGGAATCCGCCGATAGAAGGTGCCCTTGCCGCCGGCGCGCTGGGCGATCTCCTGCGCAGTGACCTCGACCCCGACCTCGGCCAGCGCCGACCGCGCCGCCGTGACCAGGCGCTCGAGGTTGCGGCGGGCATCGGCGCGGGGCGTTCGACCGGCCTCGTCGGCGAGCAGTCGATCAACAGCACTGATCACACCGTCAGCATAGCAAGTGGACTCTGCGAGTCCGTTTAGGTAAAACGGACTCAGAAGGTCCGTTTATCTGATCGGAGTGATCATGGCCCCCATTCAGGCGCGGCAGGACTGTTGCCTGGCGGCGCTAATCGCGCCAGACGGGTGGACGCTTGGCCAGGAAGGCCGCCATCCCTTCGCGGGCGCCGGGGAGTTGGGCGGCGGCGGCCATGACTTCCAGGGCGAGGGCGTAGGCATCTGCTTCGGGGCGGTCGAGTTGGCGGTAGAGAGTGCGTTTGCCGAGTGCCTTGCTGGCCCGGCTGCCCCTGGTAGCGCGGGCGAGCAACTCGGCCACGGCAGTGTCGAGCTCGGCATCTGGCACCGCTCGGTTGATCAGGCCCCACTGTTCGGCGGTGCGGGCATCGATCGGGTCACCGGTGAGAGCGAGTTCCATGAGGCGTTTGCGGCCGACGGCGCGCGCCACCGGCACGGCGGGAGTGTGGCAGAACCAGCCGCCCTTGCCGCCGGGAAGCGCGAAACCGGCCGATTCGGCGGCGACGGCCAGGTCGCAGGAGGCCACCAACTGGCATCCGGCGGCGGTGGCCAGACCGTGCACGCGAGCGATCACCACCTGCGGCACCGACTCGATGGTGGACATGAGCTCCGTGCACAGTGTCAGCAGTTCCCGCACGCCGAGCAGGTCGCGCGCGGCGACGTCGGCGAAATCATGTCCCGCGGAGAACACCGGACCGCGCGCCCCGAGCACTATCCCGGTGGCGTCGGTCTCGCCGGCGGCCCGGAACGAGGCGAGCAGTTCGGCCAGATGCTCGCTCGACAGCGCATTACGCCGCTCCGGCCAGTTCATGGTGATGCGCACCGTGTCGCCGTCCCGCGCGACCAGCACATGCCGATACTCCAAGGCGGTCATACCTCCACCGTAGATCTCCACAGGCAAGGAGACGACACCTCACGAGTGATCGAGACCCCCGCATCGTTGTCGGCCGACCCCATCGCCATGCCCACCGACCTACCTGTTACGGCCACTCGTCGCAATTCGTTGCCGAAGCACACCGAATTCAGGTCTCCGAATGGCCGAAACCAGGCCGGACCGATCTGGTACGACCCCCGCTTCGCCGCCGGGGGCCGCTGTGATCATTTGCTCAGAGCTTTGCCGCCATTAGGAGCCACCGCGAACCACGTTCCACCGACACCCTGGCCCAGCAGATCGCCTGGTTTGGTGTCTTTCGAGAAGTAGTACACCGGCCAACCTCCGATAGTGATTTGGCATGTGCCGTCGGCACGTTCGATGAACCCGACGAGTTGGGGGTCGACGCCCGAGGCGTAGAGCGCTTGATCGCGGGCAACGGTCAGCGGCGGCCAGGTCACGGCGCACTGCCCGGAGCAATTGGATACCGATGGCGTCGCGGTGTCCTTGTCGAACCGGTACAGCGACCGTCCGGATCCGTCCGAAACAAACTTTCCGACGCTCGGGTTGCTGGTCACCTGGAGTTGCACTGCGTTCGCGGTCCCGGCCGGGGCCGCACCGCCGTAGATCTTCAGCCAGCCCTGCGTTTTCGCTACTGCGGCAGCCTGTCCCGCTGCGGGCGCTGCTGTGGCTGCGGCTGTCGCGGTCGAGGACGTCGTCGCCGTCGCCTCGGCACCTTTGTCGCCACCGCAGGCGCTGAGCAGACCGGCGAGAGCGACCGTAGCAGCGGCGAGCGGCACTGCGACACGCTGGATTCGTTTGGCTGAATTCATATTTCGGATCCTCCGTCGCTGATCGATGAGGTGCACACCGCATCTCGTCCCCCGTACTACGAACTACCGCAACCATTTGGTTCACCCGGGACGCCACAGTCGTGGTGTTTGCTATCTCACAGTTGGAAGTACAAAGAATCGGGCACTTCTGTCGACTTTGGTGATCTAATCGAGTTTGATGATTTTGTCAGAGCGATTGTCCGCCGGCCCGCTGCCGCCCTAGCCGGAGCTGGGACTGGGGCTGTGATCAGTGGGCGAAACGTGGTCCTGTGCGGGCTGCCGACAATCCGATTGCCTGAAGGTCAGGCGGGTAGGCCGATCAAGTCGGCGATGAGATTCATCTGGTGTTCGAAGTAGTCGCCGACGGCAGTGATGGTGCCGTCGAGGCGGCCGAAGATCTCGAAGGTGACGAGCCCGAAAAGCTGTGTCCAGCCGAGGAATACGCGGTCGAGCACCTCTTCGGGCAGCCCGGACTGCTGCTCGTCGATGAGGATGCGGAGATCGCCGCGCACAGAGTTGGGCAGCGGCGTGGCCAGCGGCGCGGGCCGTAGCAGGCCAGCGCTTTCGGCATCGGCGGCGATGTCGGCGAGCAGCAGGACGACGGTGGCGGCGGGCGCGATGGTGTCCCGGGGCGCTGTGTAGCCCGGGATGGGGCTGCCGTAGAGCAGGCCGTATTCGCTGGGATTGGCGGTGGCCCAGTCCCGCACGGCCGTGCAGACGGCGAGCCAGCGGCCGCGTTGGTCGCCGGTCGGCCGGGCTTCGGCCGCGCGGGCGGCGGCATTGCCGAGCGATTCGTAGCTTTCCAGGATGAGAACGGTGAGCAGGTCGTCGCGGCTGGGGAAGTAGCGGTAGAGCGCGGAGGCGACGATGCCCATGTCGCGGGCGACTCCGCGCAGTGAGAGTCCGGCGCCGTCGGCGGCCAGCCGCTTCCGGGCGGTGGCCTTGATTTCCTCGATCATTTCGGTGCGGACGCGGGCGCGCAGGGATGCGGCGGACATATCCGCAGTGTAGAGAACGGGAAACCATAGGAGAACAGTAGACAACCAAGAGAACACTGTTCTTGACTGGGAACGCTGTGCTCGCTTACCGTCGAATCATCCCGAGAACACTGTTCTGAATGAAGAACGCCAGACCGGATCGAGGACCTCATGTCCCTGCACGTCGTCATCGGAGCGGGCCCCGTAGGTACCGCCACCGCACTCCTGCTCGCGGCCCGCGGCGAGCACGTCCGCCTGATCACCCGCCGCGGCTCCGGCCCCGAGCATCCAGCCGTCGAACGCGTCACGGCCGACGCCACCGACGCTGCTGCCCTGGTCGCCCACTGCCTGGACGCGACCGCCGTCTACCAGTGCGCCCAACCGGCCTATCACCGCTGGCCGCAGGACTTCCCGCCGCTGCACCGCGCAGTGCTGACCGCCGCGGAACACTCCGGCGCAATGCTGGTCACCGTCGGAAACCTCTACGGCTACGGCGAATTCGACGTTCCGGTCACCGAAGACCGGCCGCTGCGCCCTAATTCGGTAAAGGGCCGTGTACGCGCCGAAATGTGGGCGGAGCAACTGGCCGCACACGAGGCCGGTCGCATCCGCACCGCGGAGGTGCGCGGCTCGGACTACCTCGGCCCCCACGCCACCTCCGCAGCAACCACCCTGCTGCTCCCGGCGGTGCTGTCCGGCCGACGCGCCCTGGTCCCCGCCGATCTCGACGCACCGCACACCTGGACCGCCACTGCCGATGTGGCCCGCCTGCTGGTCGCGGTCGCCGCAGACGAATCCGCCTGGGGCAAGCCTTGGCACGTGCCCTCGGCTGCGCCGCTATCGGTGCGCGCCTTGGCCGAGCTGCTCGCGACGGTTGCGAAAGCCCCGCCCGCCCGCGTCACGCGCATGCCTGCGGCGATGCTCTGGTCGGCGGGCCTGTTCGTTCCGTCCGCCCGCGAGATCCGTGAACTGCGCTATCAGTTCGATCGCCCGTTCGTCATGGATTCCTCCGCCGCGACGGCACATTTTGCCCTCGACCCGACCCCGCTCGACGACTCTCTCCGGGGGACCGTCGACGCCTTCCGGAGCCTCGCCGCCCGGCAGTGACAGGAGCACCGACGATGTCCACCTCGAAGGCGCTGCGGACCAGGTATCGGCGCGCGTGGCGTTGCCGATCGTGGCAGCCATGGTATGCATGAACGCTGGTTTCATCGGTCTGGGCGCGGTATTCGACTACCCGCGTGTGCTGTCGCGCCCGAGCGCGGAGGGTGCTGTCGCTGTTCCGGGCGCACGAGGCCGCGGTGGTGTCGTGGTTCTCGGTGCTGGTGTTCGGCGCGGTGCTGTTCGTCCCGATCGCGGTGCTGGCCGGGCGTCTCGATGATTCCCCGCGCATGCGGTGGGCGGTGCGGGCCGGTGCGGCGGCGGGCGTGGTGCAGGCGATCGGTCTGCTGCGCTGGCCGCTGCTCGTGCCGTCACTGGCCGAACGCGCTGCCCATGCGGGCGAGAGTAGTTCTGCGACAGCTGAATTCGAGCTCTGGAATCGAATACTCGGCTCGCCGCTGGGGGAGACCTGCGGCTACGCGCTGACGGCCGCCTGGACGGTGCTGGTGGCAACCGCCCTGCCGCGCAACGGTTTCCCGCGCTCGTTCACCGCGCTGGGGGTGGCCGCGGCCGTCCTGATCCTGACCGGCGTTGCAGCGCCGTGGCGGGTCTTGGCCGGACAGCAGCTCAACTTCCTGGGCTATGTGCTCTGGAGCGGGTGGATGCTGGCGCTGGCCGGTTTCGCGATCCGCCGTTCGCTGCTCATCCTCGCCGCCGTCACGCCCAGCCGTCCGACCTGCGCCGATGCCGAAGGTATCTGGCAGGTGGCTTGCCCGCGCTATCAGCCCTCGCGGGCAAGCCGCGTCAATTCGACTGTCGCCGAACGCAACTCGCCCGCGGAATCGATCGGCATCACATAGCCCACCCGGGTCCGCGCCACACCCCGCGGTGTCACGACCCGCAGGTCCAGCCCATACCGATCGGCTCGCTCGCAGCTCGCCTCGGTCGCGTCCGGATACCCACCCAACACCTGCGCCATCGACAACAGCGCATCGGCGTGATCATCATTGAGATGCGTGATCGCCCGCCCCGCCAACGGAATGACCGGATCCGGCGCAGCCGCGAGATACTGCTCGGCACTCGCCGAATCCATCCGCCCATACCCGCCGACCCAGCGAATCCGCCGCACCCGCAACACCCACAGCGAGAAATCGCTGTAATCCACGTAGTACTTCGCCGCGGGCACCGCCGCCAGATGGGCCTCGCGCGCCGCATCCGCCTCCGCACCGACCGGACGCTCCACCACACCGGCCAGCGTGATCCGCGTTCCGGCCAACGGATCGGCGGGCATCTCCGGCGCCACCACCGACAGGCTGGCCCGCGGGTCGGCCGCGAGATTGCGCCCGTGCTCGGCCATCCGCGAGACGCACAGCACCGGCTGCCCCGCCAGCAGCCCATAGGTGACGAACGACGCCCATGGCCCACCGTCCTCGCTCAAACTCGCCAAGGTGGCGATATTCGTGACCGCCGCAACGGTTCTGGCCTCCTCGGCCGCGGAGGGCCGGGCGGGATTCACCACCGGCACGGTCGGTTGTGGAATCGAAGGCGCGTCGCCCGGATCACCATGATCGAGAGTCATACCGTCCATCCTCTCAGGTATCCACGGCCTGTCCACGGAGGTATCCCGGCCCCGGCAACGAGCCTGATGGCGGAGCGCAGCCGCACCACGTAGCGACGCGGGAGCGCAGACATCGGACACCCGAAACACCGACGACCGGATATCGAAGCGAGCGATCGCGCGCGCAATGGCGGCCGATCGGGAAAACTGGCGTGCGTGACCCGATACGCATTCGACGCCGACCGCAACGCCCTGGTCGCCATCTGGGCGACCGGACGCGGCGATCTCGCGACAACAGTGGCCCAACTGCCACCGATAAACCCCGACCAGGCAACGAGTTTGGCGTCGAATCTGACCACCCTGTCCCGCTTCCAGTGGCGCACCTACACCCATCCGGCAAGCGCCGCAGGCGATCCCGATGTCCCCAATAGCGAAGCCTGGCGGCGCGCGGAGGAGCGCCGCAACTTCAAGGAGGTCGAGGCCGGGATCCGCACCCCGAACCTGCCCACCGACCGCGGTCTGATCGTCTCCTACAGCGGTGTGGTCGAATCCGCGCATCGCGTAGGCCGCACCCTGCACGCTATCGACGATGCCACACTGCGCGACACCATCGCCGCCGAAGTCCGCACCGAACAGGCCGCCATCGAATCCGCTGAACTCGGCGACCTGTCCGGCCGCGCCCGCCAAGCGGTCGAACTGTCGCGCCCGGACGTCTCACCCGCCCAGGTGCAGGCCGCCGACGAACTGCTGCGCGCCGATCCGCTCGGCACCATCGAACTGTTCACCGAACTCGATCCCGCCTCCGCCTCCGTCGCGGCCGCGCATTGGCTCTACGCCGCCGCCGAAGTAGCAGGCGAACTCGCGGGTGTGGCGACCGCCGACGTGGTCGTCGAGGCCGACGATATCGAGGCACTGCAAGTCGAGACCCCGACCCTGGTACTGGAACGCCTCACCGCCGGTGAGACCCCGACCGAGATCGTCGTCGACCTCATCGCCGAGGCCATGGCCGTCTCCGAGGGGCATGTGCCAGCACCGTGGGCCGTGGTGGCCCGCGTCGCCGAAATCGAAGAGCAGGCCCGCAAATTCGACCTCGACGGTGCCACCCGCGCCGCCCTTCTCGACGAATTCCGCATCAGCCGCCTCGATCCCACCCGCCCGGCGCTCGACCTCCTCGAAGACCTCCTCGACGGCATCCGTGGCTGCCTGCTGCTGTATGCGACCCACACCGCGGGTGCGGACGCGCAGGTCGAAGCCCAATTCGCCGAAGATGTGCGGGGTGAAGCCGATACTCACTCCGATCAACTGTTCTGATCGGGTCCACTGGCGATCGCGGCTGTGCCGCAGCGGTTCCTGTTCGGGCCGGTAGGTCGTAGCGCCCACTCTCGTCCGCGGAATACCCGGGAGTGGGCGTTGTGGTCTATTCGCTGCGCTGCTGTTCAGCCCGTGCCGCGTATCGTTCCGTGGCTCGGTATGAAGTTCCCGCCGCCCGGTACCCCGGTGCTGGTGTGCCACGGCGACGATACCGACCGCAGCCGAGTGCGCCGGACTGCTGGCGACCTGCCGGCGGCGCGACAACTCAGCGGTGCACTACTACTTCGACTCCCGATCTCCGGATTCGTCCTGCACGTTCGGCGCAGGTCTGTGCTGCTGAGTGCATCGGCGCGGTGACGAAGTGCATGACGCGAGGCAGGTGCGGTTCAACCGCAGCGCATCGACTCGTGGTGCACATCATCGGCGAGCCAACGAACCAGCGCCGCATATACCGTGTCGTGGTTGAGCAAAGTGAAGTGGTTGGCTCCAGCGATGTGCAGACCATTGGAATCGTCGAAACCGATGCGGCGGGCTCGGTTTCGGCCGGAGCCACTGGCGGCGAGGACCAGGCCGTCGCCGAAGAAGCGGCCGAGCGGGTGACGGGGGCTGTGGGTAACCGTGGCGGTGACGAAATAGTGGTCGGCACAGTCCAGCAGCGGCACCTCGCGAATCACTCTGCGGCGCAAGGTGTCCGTGTCCAGACCTTGCCAGTCCTCATCGACGAGCGAACCCTGGCGCAGATCGCGGATGCCGGCACTGCGACGGCGCAGCAGCCGCCCCAAGGGCCGGGTCTCCGGCACCCGCACCAAAGCGGCGGAGGCGTAGTGGACGAGCTGCTCCAGTGGTGCGCCCAAATGCGGTGAGCCGAGACAGACGATATGTCGAACCCGGCGCACCCATGGCAGATCGGCTCGGTCGGCGTCATAGCAGGCGCCCCGCGCGATCAACCCGCCCATGGAATGGCCGACGAGCGCGATCTGCTCGACCGGCACCGGCCAGTTGTCGACCAGGTGCTGCAGCATCCCGTTCAACAGGCGGGCGTTCTCGGAGATATGCAGCCCACTGTTGTACCGGACCAGCAGCGTCGTGCAGTCGAGATCGCCTTCGAGCCGCTCGGCATAGCTGGCCCGCCCGCCGAGTCGCCAGGCATGCTCGGTCTCCACCAGACCGTGCAGAAACACCACAAGCCGCGGGCGCGGATTCGACACCACATCGCCCACCCAACCCGGTGCGACCGGCTCGCCATTGATCCGAAACGTCATCGGCCCGGCCAGAATCGGCCGCTCGTCCGCGAGACTGTCACCGATCAAACCCTGCAAGGCCGCAAGGAATCCGGACCCGTACACCGTGCGCGACGGCACCGGCGCGCCGGGCACATCCACGACCCGCTCGGCGAGCGCTCCCGCCGCGACCGCGGTGCCACCGAGGAGCCGATACACCCCGTCGGTGATCGCATCGTGCACCACCTTGACCGGCTGCGCCGCGGGCCCGACACCCAACCGCGCCGCCGCGAACACCCGATCGGATATGGCACGATGCACCGCCGCGATCCCATCGACCGCCCCACCGATCTCATCGCCCGCCAACCGCGCAAGCGCCTGAATCTCGGCCTGCCGCTGTCGCCCGCCCTCAGTCATATCTTCAGTGTACAACTGTTCACTGAGCTTCGTTTGTCGGCGAAATCAGAGCTGCTGTCGTACAGACGGCGCGCACTTCGTCCAGCGACGCCGCATACCGGTCCTCGTCATCCTTCCGCGTTGGCATCGCCGCTCCGTGTCGAGTCGGATCCCGCGCGACGTACGGTCGTCGAGTTTTCGAGCCGACCGCGTCGACCGGTTCGAACGCGCATGACGAACGGCATTCTTCGTCGCTATGACGGCACGCGGCTCACCGCGACGGCGGATTCGGTGAGACTGCCGAGGTACAGGGTGCCGCTGTGTTCGACGACGCCGGTGACCAGGGCATAGTCGGTGCCCTCGGTCTGCAGGTCGTGCACGATCTTTCCGTCGAAGTCGACCGCGAGCACCCACACGGTCCGCGGCGGCTCGGGCTGCAGCCGTTCCGGTAGCACCCAGATGATGCGGCGCAGAATGCCAGGGAGGGGGAGTAGGCGGTCCAGCAATGGGTTTCGCGGCGAGGGAAGTGTGATCCACACCAAGCCGTCACTGCCCAGTGCCATATTGTCCGGGAAGCCGGGCAGGTTCTCGATCAGCAGGTCGTGGGTGCCCGCCTTGGGGCCGCTGAGCCAGTAGCGGGTCACGCGGTAGGCCGCGGTTTCGGCGACGAGGACGCAAGAACCGTCGGGGGAGACGACCACCCCGTTGGCGAATTGCAGTCCGTCGATGAGGGTTTCGAGTTTGCCGGACGGATCGAGGCGGAACAGGCGGCCGGTGCCGGAATGCTCCAGTAGATCGCCCCGCCACTGGTGTAGGGGAAAACGCCGCGAGGACGACGAGAAGTAGATCGTGCCATCTTCGGCGCGAACCACATTGCTGGCGAAGGGGAGTGGTTCACCGTCGACCTCGTCCACCAGCACATCGAGTGTGCCCGCGCTGTCCAGGCGCAGTAGTCCACGCTCGAAGTCGCAGATCAGAATCGACCCATCGGCATCGGCATGCATGCCGAGCGGCCGACCGCCGGTATTCACCAGGAGGGTTGCCGCACCGTCCGCGGGGTCGATGCTATAGATCGAACCATCATCGACCCCTGCGATAACCCGGCCCTCCGCAGTGCGCACCACATCCTCGGGCCCGGCGCCCGGGAGTTCCAGCCGGGTGATCGGGGGAAGTGGTGTGGCGCTGCGCGTTTCGCGAGCGCGGGGTGGGGCGGTGGGTGGTGTCCAGCGCTGCGGCTGCATTGTCGATCCAGCGACCATGGCTCAGCCTATCCCGGCATCGGCAACCAACCGCATCGAACCGACCGCTCGAAGGCATGATCATACGTAGATATGCGCATCTATGCATGATAGCCACTCGATAAAGCGGCAAACAACTACGTCCGGCTACGCCGGACGCCGCATAGACGAGAGGGGGCACAACCTCCTTGGCAAGGCACGTGGGGTCCAGATCTGAGAAATCTGGCGCTTAGCAAATCATGTTCTGGCTGAAGGTGATTCGTGCTGCGCCCGAACGCCGTTGACCCTTTCTGGCGTATTCCGGAACCGCCGCATGTCGCATCCGGATCTGGCGGCACTGCACGCGCTGATGATCGACCGGCATATCGTCTGGGCGCGGCGTCGTGACCGCATCCGGCGGGATTGGACGATCGCACCGGGGCGGCCGGTGCCGTGGGCCCGGATCGGGGAAGCGTTCGGACTCACCGGCCAGGTGGCCGTGTCGAGCAGGCCGCGGGCCTGGCCGTAGGGCAGGGGGTGCCGTCAACGACCGTGTCACCCGGTGCATGAAGCCCTGTTTGGCCAGGTAGCCGCCGTGATGCCTATTCTTGTTCGCTCGATGGCGTACGCGCGTCACCGCACCAGGTCGGCTAGCTCGCCCGTTTCCAGTAGGGTCTTGAGGTCGGCGAGGACGCGCGGCCAGCCGCGGCTGATGCTCTGCAGTACCTTGCTGCCCGGCATGAAGCCGTCATGGACGACGGTGAGTTTCACCAGGCCTCCGGTGTCTTCCAGGTGGAAGGCCACCTTGGAGCGCGGCTCTGGTGTCCCCCCATCGCACGTCGTCTTGTTGTGCCACGTGTACGCGAGGCAGCGAAACGGATCGGATTCCAGGACAACCTGTTCGGGGTCATCGGCGATGCGGCCTTCGCCGGTCGTCACGACGATGGTCGAGCCGGGCCGCCAGTCCGACTCGAAGGTGTATCCGGCCCAGTACCGCCGGGTGAAGGCGGGCTCCGTCAGCGCC
Organism: Nocardia sp. NPDC004604; assembly: GCF_040609795.1. Classification (NCBI taxonomy): domain Bacteria; kingdom Bacillati; phylum Actinomycetota; class Actinomycetes; order Mycobacteriales; family Nocardiaceae; genus Nocardia; species Nocardia sp. NPDC004604. Next base: position 10,086 of record NZ_JBEXLC010000061.1, on the reverse strand, counting down.
CGCCACAACCGTTCCGGTGTGGTGCGAATATAGGTGGTGTAAACGAATTCGGTGCCGCTCGTGTCCAACGGGGTCTCTTCCAAGGCTTGTTTCAGATCCGCCAGGGCCTCGACGCGGGCCCGGTCGTATCGGTTGATCCATCGCTGTGCGATCTCGTTGATCGGCGCGGCGTTGAGATAGTGGAACTTCTCCCGGCCCCGCCACACCGCGGTGACCAGGGTGGCGTGCTCCAGGACCGCCAGGTGCTTGCTCACGGACTGCCGGGCCATGTCCAGGCCGGCGCACAGTTCCCGTAGCGTCTGGCCGTTGCGGGCGTTGAGACTGTCCAGGAGCCGGCGCCGGGTCGGATCGGCCAGGGCTCGGAAGATCTCGTCCACCGGCGCGATCAGTTCCAGCTGCTGGCGCGGGGCATCGCGGCGACGGGCTGCCAGGCACCGTTCTCCAGCCCGTTCTTCAGACTGAACAGGAATTGCCCCCACCGGGTGGAGCAATGGTGCATGAACTCCACCGGCTCACTCCAGTTCGCGTGGGTGAACTTCACGACCGTCTCCTCCGCCACGGGTCCGGGGTAGATATCGAACGTGATAGTAGTGCCGACCCACTCGGCCGGGCCGTCCACGCATTCCCACACCACCCGCTCACCCGGGACGAGCTCGGCCACCCGCACGATGAGGACGGGCTTTTCCCCGCCGCCGAACTCGAGTTCCTTCTCGACGTCGCCGCTCGTGGGCATCCACCACTTCGACACCCCCTCGGGCGTGCTCACGGTGTCGTAGACCTTCTGCTGTGGGGCGTAGACACCCACACGGTGCCGGATATCAGCCATGATGATTCTCCTTTGCGATAGGCAGCCTTTCTGCTGCCTATCGCAATTATGCAGCCGATCGGCTGCATGTCAAGCGCGGCCGACGGATCCTGATTTCCGTGCTCGAGCCCGGGGGCTTATGGAGGGGGGATGGAGGAGGTGGGGCGTTTTGTTGCGCTGTGAGGGGAGGTGCTGATGGGGGTCTCGTGAAACCTCGAGGTGATCGCGCAACGACCGGCCGAACCTGGCGGCTGTGCCGTCGCGGGTGGAAGTCATTCATTGCGAGGGCCTGGCGCGACGTGTGGGGGAGGGGGTTTGGGGAGGTTGCGAAATCGAAGTGGGGCGCGGGGAATGTTTGGGGCGCTGAACGTTTCGCTGACGGGCGGACCAAGCAGCAAGCGGGTGCGCTGGACCTGCAGTAGCTGCAGACGGTGATCTATGCGTCGGAAGAGGTCATCTAACTTGCGACAGTAATCATTGGACTATCTAGATATGCGAATTGATCTATGAAAGACTCCACTGCGGCATAGATCGAGCAGATCAGAAGACCAAAAGCGGCAAAGACGTCCGGGAGGGTTGCCGTGAGTAGAGGCTACGGCGGGCTCGTTGGAGACCGAGGTGATCGGTCTCCAACGAGTGAGCCGCTAGGGGTTAACAGTGAAGACGTGCCACAGTATGGCGAGGGTTGCCAGGGTGAAGAAGGGGGACAGGATCCAGGTTTCGACCTTGTTGCCGGTTCGCTCGATGACCGGCAGGCTGGTGCGCAGGGAGAAGGGCCAGAAGAGTCGGCAGCCCTTGTCGGTGAGGCAATCACCCAGGAGGTGGGCGAGTGCGCCGAGGCCGACGGAGAACGGTAGCCATGCCGGTTTGTCGGTGATCCAGTGGTCCATTGCGAAGGTTCCTGCCGCGGCCAGGATGATGATCGTGCCCCATGCTTCGATGCCGTCGCCGGAGGGGCAGAGGTGCAGTGCCCGTACCGCAAGGGCGAGCAGGAAGAAGACCAGTCCGAGGGTGAAATAGCGTCCGATCCAATGTTCGCCCGCCCAGGTTCCGCAGGCGACGGCGATGACGAAGGCGAAGGAATGGGTGGCGTGCCGATGCCCGCCGGAGATCCAGGAGATCAGGCGGCACAGGTGATAGGAGATCGGACCGAGCACATGCGCGATGGTGCCGTTCGGATGGTCGGCATCGGGTAACAGCGCGGCCCCGGCCGTCAGGAAGGTGCCGAGTAATACCTCGACTGCGCCGAGATGCGCATCCCCACTGGGCAATACCGGATATACCAACGCCGAGATGGGCAGCGTCGCCGCTGCCACCGACCAGGCGAACGCGCCACTGGTCGCATGTGAATGTCCTAGCACCGCATGAACGTTAGTTGACCTTAAGCCGTTTCAAACAAACGCGACTAACCCGTGGGTGAAAAGGTATCGGGGGGAGGTGATTTCACCGACAGCGGGCAGACACGTTCGGTGTGCCCGTTGCGCATGGAGCATCCGGCGAACGGTCCGTTGGGATGGAGCAGCACGTTCATATGGCTATCGGCATGGTCGAGAAACCACAGCGATAAACCCAATGCATCATTGAGCCGATAGCGTTCCCAGGATTGCCAGAGCGCTTCCAGGCGCGCGACGGCCTCGGAGTGCCGCCACCATTCGGGGCACCAGGCCATGCCGTTATCGGCCACCTTGCGGCGGTAGACCAGGGATAGGTAGTTCTCGACGAACTCGACTACCGATCCATAGACCTGTGTCCGCTGTTCTTTCATGGCGCCCCCGCAGCCCGTGGCATTCCGAACAGATTCGAGAGTAGTCACGAAATCTACTGAGGTCCTTGGTGAAACCTTGCATTATTCGGGTTGCCGGGATCGCGGATCGACGATCCGATCCAGGGCATGCAGATCCGATTCGAGTGCGTAGAAGATGCGTAACGCAGCGACAAAGGCAAAAAGACAGACGGTACAGAGGATGACGGTCGGACCGATCACCGTTTGCTGCTGCGCCGGATTGAGGCAGATCAGACCGGTCGCGACACCGATCAGTGGTACCGATGCGGCGATGCCGAGATATATCCGGCTGCGTCGGGCCAGTCGTCGCAACCGGACGGCGTCGTCGGGGAAGGTCTGCCCGGTGCCGAGCAAACCAGGGTAGTACCAGCGCAGCACAAAGAACGTGACGGGGAAGTAGGAGTACACGACCGCGACCGCGGCCGCGACGATCAGGGATGCGATGAGGTTGACCATGAATCTCGTGGTGAGGTCGGCGCTGGCCTGCAATTGGGGCAAGAAGATCGCCAGCGACAATGCCCAACCGGTGAACGAGACCAGCGTGATGCGGTCGCCACAGGCCAGGGTGTCGGCGCGGGCGTGTGCGAGGGTCTGCTCGTCGAAGCGTTTACCGCGCCGCAGTCCGTAGGGCACGAGGAACACCCGTCGACACCAATACAGCAGCACGACAATGCCGATGGGGTAGCCGATCACGCCGATCAGGACCGCGAGGCGGAAGAGGCGGGCGCTGTCGTCGGGGGAGAGTTCGTTGTTGAGGAGCCGGGCGTTGTGCGCCCAAAGGTACAGCACGCCGAGGAACTGCCCGAGCACGCTGGACAGCGTTACCACCGGCATCGGCCGCATCTGTAGTTTCGCGCGGAGGCTGTGTGATGGCGGATCGACGAGGTCGCGCGCCGCGCGGTCGAGGGTGAGGTCGAGCTGGTTGGCGAGTGCGGCGCCGGTGGCGAATCGGTCGGCCGGATCGGGTGCGAGGCAGGTGAGCAGGGCATGCTGAAGAACCGCTGGACAGTCCGGTGGGATATCGGCGGCCAACCGATCGACGATCGGCCGGCGGCGTAGTGCGATCATCCGCTCGAGCGAGGCATCCGATTCGCCCGCGCTGCGTCCGTCGTCGAAGGGGACTCGGCCGGTGAGCAGCTCCCAGAGCACGACGGCGAGGGCGTAGAGATCGCTGCGTGTGTCGAGGTCCGCGGCGTTGGTGGTCATGTTCGGATGGCAGGCCTCGAGTTGTTCGGGGGACATGTAGGCCAGTGAGCCACCGAAGTAGGCCGCCGGGCTCGCGCCGGGGATGTGTGTGCTGAAGCTGATATTGAAGTCGGCGAGTTTGGGTTGTCCGTCGACGGTGAGCAGAACATTGGCGGGTTTGATGTCGCGATGCAGCACGCCTGCGTGGTTGGCGTAGTCCAATGCCGCTGCGAGCCGACTGCCCAGCCACGCAACGGTTTCCGGCCAGCTGAGCCGCGCGAGCTGGGCACGGGTCTCCGATGGTTGCGGTTCGAGCACCCCGGCGCTGGCCGCGGCCTCGTCGACGGCGTCGAGCAGTAGTCTGCCGGTCTTGCCTCGAGCTCCGGTGCGGCGTAGCCGCCGTAGTACGCCGAGCAGGGTGCCGCCCGGCACGTACTGCATGTACATCAACTTGAGGCGCTGTTCAGCGATGTGCCGTTGGTCGAAGACGCGCACGATGTGTTCGTGATCGAGTTGGGCCAGCGTTTGTCCCTCGCTGCCGCGGTCGTGGGAGATCTTGACCGCCACCAGCCGGTGCATCGAGCGCTGTCGCGCCAGGAAGACCCGCCCGAACGCGCCCTGGCCGAGCAGGATCAACATGTCGAAATCGTCAACGGTCGCGCCGGGATTGATGGTGTCGAGGGTGGCCTGCGCGGCCGGATCGGCGAGCAGTGTGCTTCGGAAGTGATCGGCATCGAGCCGGTCGGCGATCTGCGTCATCTGCTGGGTATATCGCTGCTCGTACTCGGTGAGATCGAGATCTTGGTCGAGTTGGCGGCGCGCGGTGATCTCCTCGTAGATCAGATCCGGCGGCAGTGGGGCAATGTCGAGTTCGGGGAATTCGGCTCGGTACTCGTCGAGGCGTTTACCCGCCTGCCTGCGTATCGAGCGGTGGTGCAGATCCACCTTGATCAACTCGATCAACGCCGACCGCCGCAACGAACTCTCGGCCGGTAGGTGAGCAGACAGTTCAGGCGGTTCGGCCGCGGACTCCCACGCGCCCGCGAACTCGGTCACCGCATGTGCTAGCACGGTCTGTGCCACCTTCGCGCGGTCGCCGCCGCTTTGCGGTGGTACCGCGCCGGGCTGCGTATCCATCGTCGGCTCACTCGATCTGCTGGGCGTCCCCGGACAGAACCGAAATATGCGGTTCCCGACGCCCGTCATTGATCCTAGTCGCCGGGCTGGCCCAACCGGTCGATTCGTAGTTGAGTAATCGCGGCGGAAGGCGCCGCTCGACCAGCAGGAGGAGATCTACATGAGCACGCTGTCGGATCGACCGAACACCGCATTGATAGTGATCGACGTGCAGAACGGTGTCGTGGGGGAGGCGTATCAGCGGGATGCGGTCGTCGCCAATATCGGCACACTCGTCGAGCGGGCGCGCGAACAGGGTGTTCCGGTCGTCTGGATCCAGCACGCCAGTGCGGAGCTGGTGCCGGGCAGTGCGCTGTGGGAGTACGTCCCGGAACTGGTGCGTGCGGAATCGGAGCCGTTGGTGCACAAGAGGTTCGGCGACTCGTTCGAGGATACCGAGCTGGCGCAGGTGCTGGCCGAGGCCGGTGTCGGGCGTCTGGTGGTGACCGGCGCGGAGACCGATGCCTGCATCCGGTCCACCATCCACGGCGCCTTAGCGCGGGGTTATGACGTGACGCTTGTCAGCGATGGACATACGACCTTCGACAAGAGCCAATGGGGTGCGCCTGCGCCGGAGCAGGTCATCGCGCACACGAACCTGTACTGGCGCCACCAGGCCGCGCCCGGGCGCACGGCTGCGGTCGCGGAGACCAAGGAAGTCAGCTTCCTGGACTGAAACGCACCGCGCCCCGCGAACTGTGGCAGTCGCGGGGCGCGGCACATTCGGATCAGACCAGGTCGAACCGGTCCAGGTTCGACACCTTGACCCATGCGGCGATGAAGTCCTTGACGAACTTCTCCTTCGCATCGTCGGTCGCGTAGACCTCCGCGAGTGCGCGCAGCTGCGAATTCGACCCGAAGACCAGGTCGACGCGGCTGCCGGTCCACTTGACTGCGCCGGTGGCGCGATCCTTACCCTCGTAGGTCTCCTCGTCGGACGAGGCCGGCTCCCACTTCGTGTTCATGTCCAGCAGGTTCACGAAGAAGTCGTTGGTCAACGCCCCGGGAGTCGAGGTGAACACGCCCAGCGGCGACTGGTTGTGGTTCGCGCCGAGCACGCGCAGACCACCGATGAGGACCGTCAGCTCCGGAGCGCTGAGGGTCAGCAGGTTCGCCCGGTCGATGAGCAGGTATTCGGCCGGGACGCGGCTGCCCTTGCCCAGGTAGTTGCGGAAGCCATCGGCCGTGGGCTCGAGTGCGGAGAAGGACTCCACATCGGTCTGCTCCTGGGTGGCATCGGTACGTCCCGGTGTGAACGGCACCTCGACGTCGTATCCGGCGTTCTTGGCGGCCTGCTCGATGGCCGCGGCGCCGCCGAGCACCACGAGATCGGCGAACGACACCCGGGTGTTGCCGGTTTGCGCGGAGTTGAAGGACTCTTGGATGCCCTCCAGGGTGCGCACCACCTGTGCGAGTTCGTCGGGGCTGTTGGCCTCCCACCCGCTCTGCGGCTGCAGACGGATGCGTCCGCCGTTGGCGCCGCCGCGCTTATCGCTGCCGCGGAACGACGCGGCCGCCGCCCATGTGGTCGAAACGAGTTGGGCGACAGTCAGACCCGAGGCCAGGATCTGGCTCTTCAGCGCGGCGATATCGGCCGCTCCGATGAGGTCGTAGTCAGCGGCGGGGACGGGGTCCTGCCACAGCAGGGTCTGCTCCGGAACCTCCGGTCCGAGGTAACGGGCCTTGGGGCCCATGTCGCGGTGGGTCAGCTTGTACCACGCCTTGGAGAATTCCTCGGTGAGCTCTTCGGGGTGGTCGAGCCAGCGACGGGTGATCTGCTCGTAGACGGGATCGACTCGCAGCGAGAGGTCCGTCGTCAGCATCACCGGGGGATGCGACTTCGACGGGTCGTGGGCGTCGGCCACGGTGCCCGCTCCTGCGCCATCCTTGGGGATGTACTGCCAGGCACCGGCGGGGGACTTGGTCTTCTCCCACTCGTAGCCGTACAGGGTCTCGAGGAAGCTGTTGTCCCACTTGGTCGGGGTGGGCGTCCAGGTGCCCTCGAGGCCACTGGTGATCGCGTCCTTGCCGACACCGGTGCCGAAGGCGCTCTTCCAGCCGAGGCCCTGCTCTTCGAGTGGCGCGGCCTCGGGCTCGGGGCCGACGAGGTCGGCGTCGCCGGCGCCGTGGGTCTTGCCGAAGGTGTGGCCGCCGACGATGAGCGCCGCGGTCTCGACATCGTTCATGGCCATGCGGCGGAACGTCTCACGGATGTCGATGGCCGCCAGCTGGGGATCCGGATTGCCGTTGGGGCCTTCCGGATTCACATAGATCAGACCCATCTGGACCGCGGCCAGTGGATTCTCGAGATCCCTTGTGCCGGTGTAGCGTTCGTCGCCGAGCCAGGTCTGTTCGGGACCCCAGTAGACGTCCTCCTCGGGCTCCCACTGGTCGACACGGCCACCGCCGAAGCCGAAGGTTTCGAAGCCCATGTCCTCCAGGGCCACATTGCCCGCGTAGACGATCAGGTCGGCCCAGGACAGCTTCTTGCCGTACTTCTGCTTGACCGGCCACAGCAGGCGACGTGCCTTGTCCAGGCTGGCGTTATCGGGCCAACTGTTCAGCGGCGCGAACCGCTGCATGCCGGCACCGGCACCGCCGCGGCCGTCGTTGATGCGGTAGGTGCCCGCGGCATGCCAGGCCATCCGGATGAACAACGGTCCGTAGTGGCTGTAGTCGGCGGGCCACCAGTCCTGCGAGGTGGTCATCACCTCCACGATGTCGGCCTTCACGGCAGCCAGATCGAGGGTTTTGAATTCCGCGGCGTAGTCGAAGTCCGCGCCCATGGGGTTGGCTACGGCCGGATTCTTCTGCAGGATTTTGAGATTGAGCTGGTTAGGCCACCATTCACGGTTGCTGCTTCCGCCCTCGGCCGGGGACTTGAGCCGACCGGACATAACGGGGCAACCACCGGCGGTGGGTTCCGTATTAGCTTCTCCGATGGGCGGATGTTCCTCAGGCACGGCAATTCCTTTCGGGGGAGTGAGTGAAACGGGCTGTGATCACGGCTGTGATCCGGACAGGGGTGGTGTCTTGGTCTTGCAGTCGGGGCACAGACCCCAGTAGATGACCTCGGCCTCATCGAGAACGAAACCGTTGTCGTGCGAGGCGGTCAGGCACGGCGCCTCGCCGACGGCGCAATCGACATCGGCGATGACGCCGCATGATCGGCAGACGACGTGGTGGTGGTTATCGCCGACCCGAGTCTCGTAACGCGCGACCGACCCCATTGGCTGGATGCGCCGGATCAGCCCCGCGGCGGTGAGTGCGCGCAGCACGTCGTATACGGCCTGATGAGATACCGCGCCGAGGGTGTCGCGCACGCGGCCGAGGATCGAGTCCGTATCGGAGTGCGGATGCTCGTGCACAGCGGTCAGCACGGCCACCCGCGGCGCCGTCACGCGTAGCGCGGCTCCACGCAACATCCGCTCGAATTCCGAAGTCGTGGACACATTCAGAAGTATGACTCATTCAAGTCTCCGCCGGGAGGCTTTCGCAAAACCTCGAGACGATCCCACAACCACCCGCCCCCGCCACCCACCCCGACTCTGTCGAACCAACAAATCCACCGATCAGCCACCGTGAGGTCTGGCGATTGCCGTGAGGTAAGCGATTGCAGAACGAAGCCGATCCGGATCATCGCCGAACGCACCGAGACCGGCATTGCATGGTGGGCACAGGAGTCCGCGTACCGCGCCGGTGGTGTGATCGTGGTCGACGGCAAGGGGGACCTTGAACAGTGTTCGACCATCCTTGCGGGGACGGCCGCCAACCTTCGATAGGTCGATGTCGGCTTCCTTGGCACCGCATATGCCGCAGCGGAACTGCTGTTCAGCCCGGAAGCGGTCATATTGTTCCGGTGTGATCCGGTATTTGGCCCACAGATTGGCGCGTCGAATCTCCGCTGGACCTTGGCGCTCTCGTCGAGCTCGTTGCTAGCAGGTATTGCACAGCGGGGATTTCGGACCTGGCTGGGCCATCTGCTTGCGGGATTTGAGCTGACCGCACCCAATCAGGGGAGAGCAGCGGATCAACTCCGAATCGGGAGTTGGAGTCACAACGCGGAGTCTGCCAGCAGCCACCGACATGGACTTTACTTGACATAGTGTTGATTATCGGCGTTGCAGCGGAGGTGCTGGGAGTGGGGGGCTCTGCTTGTATGTCGTTGGTATGTATCAGGTTTCGGGCTTCAGCTCGCTGAGCGCCGGGCTGCCCGCCCGACTGCTGTGTGCGGAAATGTGCGTTTCATTCGCGCAGTCGGCGCCGGGTTCACGATCTGTCCAATGTAAATATTCCGGCGAAACTCGAATTTTGACGGATAAATGTCGAATCAGCTCAATCTTTGATGTATAGGCGCTCTGGCCTCTGCTCCCCTGCATCTCGCGCGACACCCTCAAAACGTCACAGTGACGATTTAAGGGGTGTTGAGGGTTGGCTGGATTGCATCGGAATCGGTTGATTTCTGGTTATCGGGCGGATCTTCGGTACCCGGCGACGCCTCGGTCGATCGGCGCGCCTGTGATGCCGGGAGCCTGCCATTCGACTCCTTCTGGGAATCCCTTCCGGTCGGTACTCTTTATAGGTACAAAAGGTGCTGATCAGCGGTTTTCTGAACATTGGTCCAGTAATGGTGTGGCCATCGCGCGTCGGCTCGAACACCTGAACTTCGCCGCGGTATCCCCGCAGGTGGGAGTGTCCATTCCGGCCGGACGGCCGCAGTTGTCGGCGTGCGCACGGCATAAGGTCCGCAACCCGGACGACAGGATGACAACGGTGAACGAACAGCTCTGGTAGCTGGAGGTGGATGATGGCCAAGAAATTCGACGGACATATCGCGCTCGATATTCGTGATTCGGTGCCCGACTGGGGGCCTTATGCGGAGCCGACCGCGCCGCAGGGTGCGCCGAATGTGCTGTATCTGGTGTGGGACGACATCGGGATCGGTACCTGGGACTGCTACGGCGGTCTGGTCGATATGCCGAATATGAAGCGCATCGCCGATCTTGGTGTCCGGTTCACCCAGTTCCACACCACCGCGCTGTGTTCACCGAGTCGTGCCTCCCTGCTGACCGGTCGGAATGCGACCTCGGTCGGTATGGCGACCATCGAGGAATTCACCGATGGCTTCCCGGGCATG
>NZ_JBEXLC010000060.1:0-51438 GCF_040609795.1 Nocardia sp. NPDC004604 | reverse complement strand
GTCAGGGCAAGGAAATTCCAGAGCTGCAGGACCAGTTGATGCGCGGCCACCGATGCCGCACCGAATCGGGCGGCGACCGCCGCCGCGGAGACGAAGCTCGCCTGGAAGGCGAGGCTGCGGGCGATCAGGTCACGACCGAGCACGAGTTGGGCCCGCATCACCGACCAGTGCGGCGCCAGCGAAACACGTTCGCGCACCAGCGCACTCAGGAACAACCCGGCTGTCACGGCCTGGCCGGTGACGTTCGCGACCGCCGAACCCGCCAACTCCAATCGCGGTGCACCCAGCAATCCGTGCACCAGCATCGGGCACAGCATCCCCGAAACCAGCAGTCCGGCAATAACGAACAGCAGCGGCCTGCGCGTCTCCTGCACCCCGCGCAGCCAGCCATTGCCCGCCATCGCGATCAAAATCAACGGCACACCGAACAACGCGATCCGCACCCAGACCAGCGCTGCCCCGGCGATATCCCCACCACCCGCGATCACATTCGTCAGTGGAACCGCAACCGCCTGTCCCACAACAAGAATCAGCGTCCCGGCGAAGACGGCGACCCAAGTCGCCTGTACCCCCTCCCCTATCGCACCGCGCTCATCACCGGCCCCATGCCGCCGTGCCGCCCGCGCCGTGGTCCCATACGACAGAAACGTCAGCTGCGAACTGACCTGCGCCAGAATCAATCCGCCAACCGCGAGACCAGCCAAGGCCAATGCCCCGAGCCGCCCCACCACCGCCAGGTCGAACAGCAGATAGATGGGTTCGGCCACCAGCACGCCCAAAGTCGGCAGCGCAAGCCCGATTATCCGTCGAGGGTCCACCCCACCAATCGAATCCGGCACATCCCCAGTGATCTCCGGGGCAGCCGCGGACTCCGGTATCCGATCCGCCACCGAATCGAGGCCATCCCCCGCTGCTCCGGGCGAGGAATCGGCTCGTGTCTCACCCATCAATGCACCGTTCCGACTCCGCCAGATCCCAAGATCGCCATCCATTCCGAAGCGAGAACTCGGCGACCGTGCGCCCGCACAGCACCGATGTGTCGTGCCCCTGCTCGACCGGACAGTCGACGGCCGCCGTGCTCACCCGAGTTCGGCCAGTAGAGCCGCGACTACCGACTCCGATGTGCCGGTCGTGGTGTAGCCGGCGGCGAACCGATGCCCACCACCGCCCAAAGACGTTGCGACCGTAGCGACATCGACGCCGTCCTGCGCACCGGGCGCACTATCGCGCGAACGCAGCGAGACGGTCCACCGATCCGCGACGGTGCGAGATTGTTTGAACACCGCGGCGACCCCGGCTTCGGCAGTGGTGCGGACGATATCGACCACACTCTCCACCTCTTCCGAGCGCACCCCATCGACATCCTCGCGGCGTACAAAGGCATACACCAACCCGGTACCGCCACCCGCCTGCGGCTCCAACCGCGCCGTATCGAGCACCCGCGACAGCATCGGCAACCAGCCGAACGGATGCGTATCCATCAGTGACCGGGTGATTTCGGCGCCGTCGATGCCGGTGGCCAGCAACCGTTCGGCCAGCTGATGGGTGCCGGGCCGGACCCAGCGGAACGATCCGGTATCGGTGACCAGTCCGGCGTAAAGGCAATGTGCCACTTCGGAATCGATCGGCACCTGCCAGGCATCGAGCAGCCGGGCGATCAGACTCGTCGTCGACTCCGCGCCCGCGTCGATCACATTGATCGTCCCGAACCGGGTATTGGAGCGGTGATGATCGAGCACCAAAGTCGTTCGGGCTCCGGCCAATCGATCGGCGAGCGCGCCGAGCCGACCGGCACTACCGCAGTCCACGGTGACGAGCAGATCCACCTCCGCCGGTACGTCGCCGGGCGGCACCAGGTGCCGCACACCGGGCAATGTCCGCATCGTGGCGGGCAGCTCGGCGGGTTCGGCGAACGACACCCAGACCGGAATGCCCCGACGGTGCAGCACCAATGCCAAGGCCAGCCCGCTGCCGATGGTGTCGGCATCGGGCTGCACATGACACAGGATGGTGACCGAACGGGCCGCGTTCAGTGCGGCAACGGCCGGTCCGAGCTGGACCGCCGCATCGAGATCGACCCCCCTGGTACCCGGGTCGGCAGGCATCGTCGTCATCGCCTACCGCACGTCACTCGTCGGATTCGCGTTCGACCTTGTACGGGTCGGCAGCACCGGCGTGGGTGGCGGTGGCCGCCACCTTCGCGACCGCGTCATCGGCGGCCCGCGCCCTGGCCAGCAGCTCCTCCATATCCCGCGCGGCGTCGGGCACCTTGTCGAGCACGAACGCCAATGTCGGGGTGAATTTCACACCGGTGCCAGCACCCACCTTGGAGCGCAGCACACCCTTCGCCTTCTCCAGGCCAGCGGCCGCGGCCGCGTAATCCGGTTCCACGTCGAGGGTTTCGCCCATTACCGTGTAGTACACCGTCGCCTCGCGCAGATCGCCGGTGACCTTCGCATCGGTCACGGTCACGAAATTCAGACGCGGATCCTTCACCTCGTATTCGATCGCGGTCGCCACGATCGCGGAAATCCGCTTGGCGAGTCGGCGTGCCCTGGCTTGATCCACCATGGCTGAACCCTCCTCACTACTAACTCGTCAGTCCTCGGGTCCGAAGATCCTGCGGCGCACTGCCAGCAACTCTAACTCCGGACGTGCCGCGACGTGTCGTTCACATTTGTCGAGCACCTCGGTCAGATGGTCCATACCGGAACTGACCATGGCAACCCCCAGCAATGAGCGACGATGGCGGTCTTGTTCCCCACCCTCAGCGGCACTCACACCGAAGCGCTGCAATTCGGCCAGCACGGGCCGGATCACCGAACGCTTCTGCTTCAGCGAGTGCACATCTCCGAGCAGGATGTCGAACTCCAGTGCACCCAGGTACACCCAAAGCCTCCCGTGTCGGTACCTACGAAATGATCGTCTCGGTGGTCCGGCACGGCAGCGATACCGTGCCGGACCACCGGCACACGATCAGTCGCGCGGCTTCTCGCGCAGCTCGTAGGCCTCGATCACATCGCCTTCCTTGATGTCGTTGTAGGTCAACGTCATACCGCATTCGAAGCCCTCGCGGACCTCGGTGACGTCGTCCTTTTCCCGCCTCAAGGTGGAGATCGTGACCGTCTCGGCGACCACCACGTTGTCACGGAGCAAGCGCGCCTTGGCATTGCGCTTGACCGAACCCGAGGTGACCATGCAGCCAGCGATATTGCCGACCTTCGACGAACGGAAGATCGCGCGGATCTCCGCCCGGCCCAGCTCGACCTCTTCGTAGATCGGCTTGAGCATGCCCTTGAGGGCCTTCTCGATCTCGTCGATGGCCTGGTAGATCACCGAGTAGTACCGAATGTCCACGCCTTCGCGGTTGGCCAGCTCGGTCGCCTTGCCCTCGGCCCGGACATTGAACCCGATGATGATCGCGTTCGACGCCGACGCCAGGTTGACGTTGGTCTCGGTGACGCCACCGACACCGCGGTCGATGACCCGCAGGCGCACCTCGTCGTCGATCTGGATACCGAGCAGCGCCTCTTCGAGGGCCTCGACGGTACCGGAGTTGTCGCCCTTGAGGATCAGGTTGAGCTCCGAAGTCTCCTTCAGCGCGGCATCCAGATCTTCCAGGCTGATCCGCTTGCGGCTGCGCGCGGCCAGTGCGTTGCGCTTGCGCGCATTGCGACGGTCGGCGATCTGGCGAGCGATCCGGTCCTCGTCGACGACGAGCAGGTTGTCACCGGCGCCGGGCACCGACGTGAAGCCGATGACCTGAACCGGCCGCGACGGCAGCGCTGCGGCGACATCGTCGCCGTGCTCGTCGACCATGCGGCGGACGCGACCGTAAGCGTCGCCCGCCACAATCGAGTCGCCGACGCGCAGCGTGCCGCGCTGGATGAGCACGGTCGCCACCGGACCACGGCCGCGGTCGAGGTGCGCCTCGATGGCGACACCCTGGGCGTCCATATCCGGGTTGGCCCGCAGATCCAGCGCCGCGTCCGCGGTCAGCAGCACCGCCTCGAGCAGCTGCTCGATATTGGTGCCCTGCTTGGCGGAGATGTCGACGAACATGGTGTCGCCACCGTATTCCTCGGCAACCAGGTTGTATTCGGTCAGCTGCTGCCGGATCTTGTCCGGGTTCGCGCCTTCCTTGTCGATCTTGTTGACCGCCACCACGATCGGCACATCGGCCGCCTGCGCGTGGTTGATCGCCTCCACCGTCTGCGGCATGACGCCGTCGTCGGCGGCGACCACCAGGATCGCGATATCGGTGGCCTTCGCACCACGGGCACGCATGGCGGTGAACGCCTCGTGACCCGGGGTGTCGATGAAGGTGATGAGCCGGTCGCTGTCGCCGAGGTGGGTGAGCACCTGGTAGGCGCCGATGTGCTGGGTGATGCCACCGGCCTCGCCCTCACGGACGTTGGCCTTGCGGATCGTGTCGAGCAGTCGGGTCTTACCGTGGTCGACGTGACCCATGACGGTCACCACCGGCGGACGCTGTTCGAGGTCTTCCTCGCCGCCCTCGTCCTCACCGTAGGTCAGATCGAACGATTCCAGCAGCTCGCGGTCCTCGTCCTCGGGGCTGACCACGTGCACGACGTAGTTCATCTCGCTGCCGAGCAGCTCGAGGGTCTCGTCGTTCACCGACTGGGTCGCGGTGACCATCTCACCGAGGTTGAACAGGGCCTGCACCAAGGCAGCCGGGTTCGCATCGATCTTCTCCGCGAAATCCGAGAGCGACGCGCCACGGGCGAGACGGATGATCTCGCCGTTGCCGCGTGGCAGCCGAACGCCGCCGACGGCGGGCGCTTGCATGCTTTCGTACTCGGCGCGCTTCGCCCGCTTCGACTTGCGGCCACGACGAGGCGCGCCACCGGGACGGCCGAACGCACCGGCCGCACCGCCACGGCCACCGGGACCACCCGGACGACCGCCGCCACCGCCACCGGGACGACCACGGAAACCACCGGCCGCCGGAGCACCCGCACCGGCACCGGGGGCACCCGTGCCGCCGCCGCCCTGGCCACCGCGGTAGCCACCGCCACCGCCGCCGCCACCACCGGGACGACCGCCGCCACCACCCGGACCGCCACCGGGACGACCCGGACGGCCCGCACCTGCGCCGCCGCCCGGACCCGGACGGGCCGAACGTGCGGGCATGGCACCGGGATTCGGGCGCGGCGGCATCGAGCCGGGGCTCGGCCGCGGACCACCGGGACGCGGACCACCTTGGCCGGGACCCGGACGCCGCTCGCCCTGGGCGCCACCCGGACGGGGACCGGGACCACCCTGGGCCGGACCGGGACGCGGCCCCTGGCCGGGACCGGGACGCGGGCCCTGGCCGGGACCGGGACGGGGTCCACCCTGACCGGGGGCCGGCCGCGGCGCGGGACGCTCACGATCGGGCGCGGAGGAGAAGGGATTGTTGCCGACGCGCGGGGCCTTCGGCCCCGGCTTCGGTCCGGCCGCGGCCGGACCACCAGGACGCGGACCACCCTGCGCGGGTGCACCCGGACGCTGCTGACCGGGACGCGCGCCACCCGGCGTCGGGCGGGGTCCGCCCTGAGCCGGAGCGCTCGGCGCCGGAGCGGCCTTGGCGGCCGGGGCCGCCGGGGTCTCCTGGACCGGGGTGGTGTCCCGCGGGGCGGGCTTGGCCGCCGGACCGGGACGCACGGCCGGGCCGGGACGGACCGCATCGGACGGACGGGCAGCCGGAGCCGCTGTCTCACGGGCGGCCGGAGCCGCCGGGGTCGCCGCCTGCGCGGGCGCGGGGGTACGTGGACCGGGACGCGGACCGCCTGCGGCGGGCTTCGCGGCCGGAGTGCTCGACGGTGCGGAACCGGAGCGCGCCCCGGACTTCGCAGCGCCGTTCGCCGGGGCGGACTTGCCTGCCACCGACTCGCGCAGCCGACGTGCGACGGGTGCTTCCACCGTCGAGGACGCCGACTTCACGAACTCGCCCTGCTCCTTGAGCCTTGCGAGTAGTTCTTTGCTCGTGACACCGAGTTCTTTGGCCAACTCGTGCACGCGGGCCTTGCCTGCCACTGCTCTCCTCACTGAGAGGTCGAGCAGTGCCTCCGCCTAGGGATGGCGGGCCCGCACGACCTCGGGTTATCTCCGATGGACGTTCATCGTTGGTGCTTCACGGTGTGCTCATGAGTGCTCGTGCCTGTTCTCGAGGTACTTCTCCAGGGCTGAGATATCCAGATTTCCGGACACTCGTAGTGCTCTGCCGAATGCTCGGCGTCGTTCTGCGGTGCGCAAACAAACCGAAACGGGGTGCAGCCAGGCACCCCGTCCGGGAAGTCTGCGCTGCGGATCGGGAACTATCGCAACAACCTCGGAACCGTCACCGGTCTCACAGTCCTGCGCCACGATCCGCAACAGATCGACGGCCAGCTCGTGCTTTCGGCATCCGATACACGTCCGCACCGGAGCTGCTCGACGTCGGTGCGCCGGGACTTGCTCGGTGGTGCGTTCGAACAAAGGAACCGAAGGCTCGTGCTGAACCTGACACCACTCTACCGCTGTCCCGCTCGGAACACCGAACCCCGTCCCTTTCGAAGTTACGAACATGTCATCCGATGGGCCCGATTGGCGGGAATCGGTCAACTGCGATGCGCCTCCGTCCGCACGCTGCCGCTGCCCGCATCCGGTGCGGCATCGCTGCGGATATCGATCCGCCAGCCGGTCAGGCGAGCCGCCAACCTGGCGTTCTGCCCTTCCTTGCCGATGGCGAGCGAGAGCTGGAAGTCGGGCACGACCACCCGAGCCGCACGCGCCTCCGGATCGACGATGGTGACCGAGACCACTTTCGAGGGCGAAAGCGCATTGCCGACGAAGGTCGCCGAATCATCGGCGTAATCGATGATGTCGATCTTCTCTCCGGCCAGTTCGCTCATCACATTGCGCACGCGCTGCCCCATCGGGCCGATACAGGCACCCTTGGCGTTGACACCGGGCACGGTGGTGCGCACGGCGATCTTGGAGCGGTGCCCGGCCTCGCGGGCGACGGCGACGATCTCCACCGAGCCATCGGCGATCTCGGGCACCTCGAGTGCGAACAGGCGGCGCACCAGATTCGGATGGGTGCGCGAGAGGGTGATCTGCGGACCGCGCGGACCACGGGATACGCCGACGACGTAGCACTTGATCCGGTCGCCGTGCTCGTAGCTCTCCCCCGGCACCTGCTCGGCGGGCGGGATCAGCCCCTCGGTGCCGTGCAGTTCGCTGCCTATGCGCACCACCACGGTGCCGCGGGCATTGGCGCGGGCATCGCGCTGCACGACACCGCCGACGATGTCGCCCTCGTGAGTGGAGAACTCGCCGAAGGACTTCTCGTTCTCGGCATCACGCAGCCGCTGCAGCACCACCTGGCGCGCGGTGGTCGCCGCGATTCGACCGAAACCCTCTGGGGTGTCGTCCCATTCGGAGATCACATTGCCGTCGACGTCGAGTTCGCGGGCCATCACCCGGACCACGCCGGTCTTCTGATTGATATCGATGCGCGCGTTGGGCTGGTGGCCCTCGGTGTGGCGGTAGGCCGTGAGCAGTGCCGACTCGATCGCGGAGATCACGGTCTCGATCGAGATCCCTTTATCGGCGACAATCGCGCGCAGGGCTTCGATTTCGATGTTCATTCCACGATCCCTTCGGTCGGCGCATCGGACGCGTCTAATGATTCGGTTGGTGCATCGGTTGTTCCATCGGCGGCGAGGTCCACCGCTTCCTCTTGTCCCGGCCGCGGACGGCCGGGCGCGACTCCGCCCGCGAGTTCCAGTTCCCGCGCGCCGGGTGGGTTGAACTCCACCTGGACGACGGCCTCGGCGATATCGGCCACCGGAACGTGCACCCGGTGCGGCTTGTTCTTGCCGCCGAGCACCAACGCCACTGTGTCGTCGGTGAGAATGCCGACCCTGGCCTCGAACTTGTCCGATGACTTGGGATCCGGTGACGGCGCGCCAGCGTGGAGTTTGATCCGCACCTTGCGGCCCTGCGCGCGGCGCCAGTGCCGGTCGACGGTGAGCGGACGGTCGATGCCCGGGCTGGTCACCTCGAGCAGGTAGGGGGTTTCGCCGAAATCGCCCGCATCGTCGAGGACCTCGGACAGCTCGGCGCTCAGTTTCGCGATCGAGTCGAGATCGGAGGCCGCGTCGCTGTCCACGATCACCTGTACCCGAACCGGCGCATCCACATGTGTGCCCGTCGTCGAGATCTCGACACCCTCGAGGTCGAATCCTCGGCGCTCGACGAGTCCAGCAACAAGCTGGCTCACCCTTTCCTCGGTCGGCATGGGCATATGGGGCGGCTCCTGGTTCAGTTGTCAGACGGCTGATCTGTCCAGCGAACTGTGGGCAGTCGCTGGCGGAAAAATTTCTCTACCGAAGATCTAGCGTAACGCGCTCCGAGAGTGTAATGGACCAGCGGCCTCGAGCAAGTTTCCTGGCCACACGCCTGCGACACGGCGCGGCGGGTGCCGTGCCGACCGGACGGTAGGCGTGCGGCCGACCGCGCGGTAGATGCGCGGCCAGCGGTGCGATGGCCGCTTGGTCGGTGGTGCCTCGCGAATCTGGCACGATGGTGCCGTGCCCATCCGCCTCCCCGCCCCGCCGCGCGCCGGGTGCACTTCCGGCATCCCCGAAGACCGGGACCGAGTCCAGCACAGCGACGCTGGCGCCGGTCGCCCGAACATCGTCGACCGCCGGACCGCGCTGCGGCTGGCAGGCGGCGGTGCGATGGGCGCGCTAGCCGTCGGCGCGGTGGCCGGGTGTACGGACAAGAAGGTGTACGAACCCGATCCACTTGCCGCACAAGAGGTTCTGGCCCGCGCCGACGCCGCGGCCGCGACCGCGGCAATCGCCGTGACGCCACAGCGGCACGCCGCGCTGACCGCGATCGCCAGCGAACGCACCGAACACGCCGACGCGCTGCGCGCCGAAGTCAACCGCGTCATCGGCGTTTACGGCGATGGGACCACCCCGGCGCACCGTACCCGCCAACCCGCCCCATCCGCCGCCGCCCCTGCGGCGTCCGGTACCGAAACAACGCCCACCCAGCCGGCGAGCATCGACGAGCTGCGCACGCGCCTCACCAAATCGCAGCAGTCCGCGGGCGATCTCGCCCGCACCCAATCTGGTTACCGCGCAGGGCTATTGGCCTCCATCAGTGCGGCATGCGCGGCCCAGGCGGGGGTCTTGCTCGCATGAATCGTGCCGAACACCAAGCCTTGTCCGAAGCCGGGAACGCGCCCCCGACCGACATCGCCCACCGAGCTGCTGCCCGCTTTGCGCACGGCTCACCTCCTCAGGCAGAGATGAGCAGATGACCGAAGCCGAACGCCACGCCTTGCTCGACGCATTGCGCGCCGAATACTCGGCGGTATACGCCTATGGGGTGATCGCGGCCTATGCCGCCGCCGAGCGAACCCGGTTGGTCGCCCAGGACACCGCCGCCCATCGCGCCCGCCGCGACACCGCCATCGATGCGCTGCAGTTGGCCGGAGTGGCGGCACCGCCGCCCGACGCGGCCTATGCCACACCGTTCCCGGTGAACGACCCGATCCCAGCCGCGAATCTGGCCGTCACGGTGGAAACCGACACCGCCGTCGCCTGGCGCTCGGTCGTCGAAAACAGCACTTCGGACCCCATCCGCCGGATGGCCGTCGACGCCCTCACCGAATGCGCCGTCCGCCTGGCCACCTGGCAATCAATCCTCGGCACCAACCCGCCCACCACCGCCTTCCCAGGCAAGGCCTGACACACTCTCCCAGCGCCACGCACCAATTCGCCAGACGCGGCAGGCCGAAGCAGACTCGACAACCACACCTGACGCGGCAGGCCACGCTGGGCACGTCATACCGAGCCAGGCGCGGCCTACCGCAGTTGGGCGAGGAATGTGGGGTTATGGGCGCATTTCGTAGGTGCCGTCGCAGGCGGCGACCTGGGTCCAGATGCGGTCGAAGCGGGGGCGGTCGGTTACCGGGGGACGCAGGGAGGAGGCGGCCCAGGCCTGTTGGCCGGGGGTGGCGGAGGGCTTGCCGTAGAGGGTGGTGGCGTAGCCGTTGAAGTCGCGGA
The DNA here is from genome assembly GCF_040609795.1 of Nocardia sp. NPDC004604. Taxonomy (NCBI): domain Bacteria; kingdom Bacillati; phylum Actinomycetota; class Actinomycetes; order Mycobacteriales; family Nocardiaceae; genus Nocardia; species Nocardia sp. NPDC004604. Next base: position 41,371 of record NZ_JBEXLC010000060.1, on the reverse strand, counting down.
TCTGGAAGTCGAAGATCTGGTCGAGCACGTCGCGGTCCAGGCCGGTGATGGCGGCCTGCTCCAGGATCAGCTGACCGTAGACCACCAGGGCGAACAGGTGGCCGATGGTCAGCATGAAGTCCAGGTCCTGCTGCTGGCCGGCATCGGGCGCGGCGGTGGTCAGCAGGGTGCGTAGGGCCTGGGCCTGCTCGTAGAAGCGGGCGACGTTCGGTACATCGGTGTGCTTGTCGTAGACCGTGGTCCAGTCGGCGAACTGCACCTTGCCCGCGCCGCGAGCCGGGCCCTGCCGGAAGAAGAACTCGTCGTCGGCTGCGTCGTGCCGAGTGCCGATCTCCGGGTAGTCCTTCGGGTTGAACAGGTAGTTCGGCATGAACTTCAGGATCTGGCCGACATTGACATGCACCGTGCCCTCCAGCCGGGGCAGCGTGCCGATATAGCGGGCGACCTGGGCGAAGTAGGTGTTCTTCTCGAATCCCTTGGCGGCCAGCACATCCAGCAGCAGCGTCATTACGGTCTCGCCCTCGGAGGTCACCTTGGACTTCGTCATCGGGTTGAACAGCAGATAGCGCCGGTCCTCGAGGCTGGCGCTGCGGAAGTAGTCGACGGCGCGGTCGCTGAACAGCTTCATCGCGACGATGCGCGCGTAGGCATCCACGAAATTCGTTCGCACATGCGGGAATTCGGTGACGGCCTGGCCGTAGAGAATGCGGTTGTTGGAGTGCGTGATGGCCTCGTAGAACGAGTGCTCGACCATGCCGATGCTGCCGTGGCACAGGTTGAACTTGCCGACGTTCACGGTGTTCAGCGCGGCGGAGAAGGCCTCGGGACCGGTGGACAGGATATCGGCGGCGGTCACCGGGTAGTCGTGCAGCGCGAAGGTGCTCACATACAACTGGCCGTGGATGACATTGTCGATGAGTTCATAGTTGTCGTGGCGACTGTCGGCGGCGAACCAGACATAGCCGTCCGCGCCGTCGATATCGGCGCGACGGGAGAACACCGACACCATCGATGCGACATTGCCATTGCCGATGTAGTACTTGACGCCGTTGGCGCGGAAGAGAATTCCGGCTTCGGCGTCCGCGCTGCCCGGTTCGGTCGGCGTCAGGATCAGATCGGTGTTGTAGATGTCGGCACCGTGGTCACGCTCGGACAGGCCGAACGCCATCACCTGACCGTCGACGAGATCGGCGGCGGCGCGCTTCTTGGCGGCCTCGTTATCGCTCTGCCAGATCGGGCCGAGGCCAAGGATGGTGACCTGTTCGGCGTACCAGTACGCCAACCCGTAGAACCCGAAGATCTCCGACAGCGCCGCATTGCGCGCACCGTCCCAGCGCCGGTTCTCATCGCCGTCGGCGTAGGCGGCGGGCGTCAGGAAGGTCGCGAACAGCTTCTCCTTCTTGACGAACTCGAGGAAATCCGACACCCACACCGCATCGGCATCATCGGCCAGCAACTGCCGCTTACCCCGCGATTCGAACCACTCGATGGTCGCCTTCAACAGCCGCCGCGTCTCGGCGTCGAACTGCTTCGGGTCATAGGTGGCGGGGTTGAACAACAACGCGTCGGTACTCGTCATGCTGTTAACTTACCAGCGGGTAACAGCAGCCTGGAGTGGGTCCGGCAATACCGCTGGCCACGAATCGTGCCTACGGAACCGTAGGTCAGGGCGGATATGAGAAGCCCGGACGACCCCGGCTGCTGTCATCATCAGCATTGCCGCAGTCGCCCGGGCTTCGCTATCGGTTGCCGAAGGCGGACCTATCGTTCGCCGCGCACCTGCGCGAGCACCGATTCGACCACCGCATCGGCGGGGACCTCGATGGACTCCCCGGTGAAGCGATCGCGAATCTCGACCTTGCCTTCGGCCCAGCCGCGACCGACGACCACGATCAGCGGAACACCGATCAGCTCGGAATCCTTGAACTTCACACCGGGCGATGCCTTGCGGTCGTCGAGCACGACCTCGACTCCGGCCGCATCCAACAGCGCCGCGACCTGTTCGCCACCCTCGCGCGAGGAGTCGTCCTTATTGGCGATGACCACGTGCACGTCGAACGGCGCGACCTCGCGCGGCCAGCGCAGGCCCTTCTCATCGTGCTGCTGTTCGGCGATGACCGCGACCATGCGCGAGACCCCGACGCCGTAGGAGCCCATGGTGAGCCGCACCGGCTTGCCGTTCTCGCCGAGCACGTCCACCTCGAACGCGTCGGTGTACTTGTTGCCGAGCTGGAAGATGTGGCCGATCTCGATGCCGCGCGCCGATACCAGGACGCCACGGCCGTCAGGCGAGGGATCGCCATCGCGCACCTCGGCGGCCTCGATGGTGCCGTCGGGGGTGAAGTCGCGACCAGCGACCAAGCCGACGACATGTTTGCCGGGCTCGTCGGCGCCGGTGATCCAGCTGGTGCCGGTGCCGATGCGCGGGTCGACCAGGTAGCGAACACCATTGGCCTGCAGCGCCTTCGGGCCGATATAGCCCTTCACCAGGAACGGGTTGGCGGCGAAATCGGCCTCGGTGAGCAGTTCCACCTCGGCGGGTTCGACCGAAGCGCCGAGGCGCTTGTCGTCGATCTCGCGGTCGCCGGGAATGCCGATGCCGAGCAGTTCGGTCTTACCGTCCGGATGGCGCAGCTTCACCATGATGTTCTTCAAGGTGTCGGCGGCGGTGATGGGACGGTCGGCGATGCCCGTGCCATTGGCCCAATCCACCAAGGTCGCGATGGTCGGGGTGTTCGGGGTGTCGTGTACGACCGCGGCGGGCAGACCCTCGATCGGCCTCGATTCGGCAGCGGGCGTGACCACTGCTTCCACATTTGCCGCGTATCCGGACTCCCGGCACACCACGTAGGTGTCCTCGCCGACCGGACTGTCGGCGAGGAATTCCTCCGACGCACTGCCGCCCATCGCGCCCGAGGTGGCCGCGACGATGACGTACTTGACCTCGAGCCGGTTGAAAATGCGCTGGTAGGCCTCGCGGTGTGCGCTGTAGCTGGCCTTGAGCCCGTCCTCGTCCAGGTCGAAGGAGTAGGAGTCCTTCATGATGAATTCGCGCCCGCGCAGGATGCCGGCGCGGGGACGCTCCTCATCACGGTACTTCGTCTGGATCTGGTACAGCGTGACCGGGAGATCCTTGTACGAGCTGTATTCACCCTTCACGGTGAGCGCGAACAGCTCCTCGTGGGTGGGGCCGAGCAGATAGTCGGCGCCCTTGCGGTCCTGCAGCCGGAACAGGCCGTCGCCGTATTCGGTCCACCGGTTGGTGGTCTCGTACGGATCGCGCGGCAGCAGGGCGGGCAGCGAGATCTCCTGCGCGCCGATGGCGTTCATCTCCTCCCGCACGACCTCCTCGACCCGCCGCAGCACCCGCAGGCCCAGCGGTAGCCACGAGTACACGCCCGGGGCGATGCGCCGCACATATCCGGCACGGACGAGGAGTTTGTGACTGGGCACCTCGGCGTCGGCGGGATCGTCGCGCAGGGTACGCAGGAACAGGTGGGAGAGGCGGGTGATCACGGACGACAGGGTAGTCGCTGGCCGAGCGATGTCTGCAAGGCATCGGCCCATTTCGGCGCGAGCGGGGTCCGTCGTTGCGCAGGCAACCGCCTCCGAGCCCTGACCGCGCACCGCTCCGCTTCGCCGACACCCGACTCCACCGCACACCGGCGCGCACTTCATTCATGGCACGCTCGCCGACACCCGACTCCGGCGCGCACACCGCATTCATGGCACGCTCGCCGACACTCACTCACCGCACCGCCTCGCCGACACCCGACTCCGCCGCACACCGTGCACATGGCACGCTCGCCAGCACTCACTCACGGATCCGCCTCCCCAACACCCGACTCCACCGACACCGACACGCACTGAGTTCATGGCTCGCTCGCTGACACTCGTCTGCGCGCCGGTACCGTATCCGGTCGTGCTGGTCCTGCTGCCCCCTTCCGAAACCAAGTCCGACGGTGGAACCGGCGGACCGCTAGAGCTGGAGTCGCTGGCGATGCCCCAGCTCACGGCTGTGCGCGATCGGCTCATCGACGAGGTCGTCAAGCTGGCCGCCGACCCGGACGCCGCGCGTGCGGTACTCGGCCTCGGCAAGGGGGCCGATACCGAAATCGCTCGCAATGCGGCGTTGCGCAGCTCCGCGACCCGGCCCGCGCTGGAGCGCTACACCGGCGTCCTCTACGACGCTCTCGATGCCGGCTCCTTCACCAAGGTGCAACGCGCCAAGGCCTATGCGCGCCTCGGTATCGGCTCGGCACTGTTCGGCGCTGTGCGCGCGGACGACCTCATCCCGGCCTACCGTCTCTCCGGCGGTGCCAAACTCCCCGGCCTGTCGACCCTTTCCGCCATCTGGCGCGATGTCCTGCCCGACGCCTTGCACGCCGAGGCCGCGGGCGAACTCGTCATCGATCTGCGTTCGGGCACCTACCAGCAGCTCGGCCGCGTCCCCGACGCCATCACCGCCAATGTCCTCACCGAACACCCCGACGGCTCGCGAACCGTGGTCAGCCACTTCAACAAACACCACAAGGGCTTGCTCGCCCGTGCCCTCGTCCTCACCCGCGCCGACCCCACCGACATCCGCGCCGTCGCCCGCATCGCCACCAAATCCGGCCTCCGCACCGAAATAGCCTCTCCCACCGAACTCCTCATCATCACCGCCTAGATGCTTTCGGCGGCCAGCCAGGAACCGGTTCGGCGGATCCGGCGGGCCAGGTCGGCGGCTCGGGTCAGGCGCGTCAGCCAAGGTTCCGAGTTATCGAGGTCGCGCCAGCACCAGCGGACCACTATCCACCCGAGGGCGCGCAGCGCGTCGTCGCGGACTTTCTCGGCGACCGATTCCGCTGATGGGTGAATGTTGTTGCGGCGCTGGGCCATTTCGTCGAATTCGCCGACGACACCGAGTGTTGGGAACAGGAAGTCGACTCTGGACACGGCGGTTCCCCGCACATCCAGGATGGTGGGCTGCAGTTCCGGCATCGGGAGGCCGCAGGTGTGCAGCGCAACCCGACTGCGGGATTCGCCCGGACTCTCGGCCCGCCCGTCCAGGAATTCGATGACTCGACGGGCCGCCGGACAGCCGGGACGTCCGCTGGACCGCATCAGTTGCTCAGCGAGTTCGGCACGGGATGTTCGGCCGAGACGCAGTGCGGCATCACCTATTACTACTGCCTGTTCGAAAGGTACGGTGCGGGCCAGATCGATGATCGTGCGCGCCACCGCCGTCACCCGCAGGTCGCCGATCCGCACGATCTCGTCCGGTTCCGTCGACGCTGCATGCACCACGACTCGGGGACCGATGCGTGCCCCGGTCTTTCGGTTGCGGGTCAGGTGAACTCGCGTCAGTGGTACGAACCACACCGGCAGCCCATGGGCGACCGCCGCGGAGACATGGCTGACAACCGCGGCGGAACTCGCGCCCGCGGCGACCGCGCCGGTAAGCACCGAATGCCGTTGTGCGGCATTGAGTTCGCCGACATCACCGGTATTGACATAGTGCCCGCGACAAATCCGGTGCCAGGATCGTCCGCGCAGTTCACGACCGGCGACGCCGGCCTGAAGCGCGGCCTGCCGGGAGATCGTTTTCGGTAAGTCCACCCCACAATGCTCCCGAGCGGACCATGCCGCCAAAAGCCCCGATCCGCGAAATGTGGACAACTCGCAGGCTGTGGATAAATCCGCTCGCTAGCGTTGGGCGGCGGCGAGGGCAGTGCGGATCTTTTCGGGGGACGCGGGGGCGGCAGGGTGCTCCCAGAAGGGGAGGGCCGACGCGTAGGGGTCGCCGTAGGCGGGGGTGTTGACCTGGAAGCGCCAGCTCTCGGTCAGGGGGCCGACATCGACGGTGTCGTAGCCGAGGGCGTCGAGGAGTTCGGCGGCGGACTTTTTGGCGTCGGCATCGTCGCCTGCGATGGGGAGAGTCGAGCGGTCGGCGGCATCGGAGGGGCGCGCGAGTGCGGCCAGGTGCGGATAGAAGATGTTGTTGAAGGCCTTGACGACCTTGGACGTCGGCAGATGGCGCTGGAGCAGTTCGCTGCTGGTGGCGGTTGCGTCCTCGAGTTCGGGGAAGGTGCCGTCGCGGTCCGGGTAGTAGTTGTTGGTGTCGATGACGACCTTGCCCGCCAGCGGATCGACCGGGACCTGACGATAGTTCTTCAGTGGCACCGTGACCACCACGATGTCGCCTGCCGCAGCGGCCTCCGCGGCGGTGGTGGCACGTGCCGTCGGCCCGAGTTCGGCCACCAACTCCGCCAACGTCTCCGGCCCGCGTGAATTGCTGACCACCACATCGAGTCCGCCCACGACGGCCAACCGCGCCAGCGTGCCCCCGATATTGCCGCTACCGATCAATCCAAGCGTCGTCATGCCCGGTCCCAACCGTCTCGCACCCATGGATGTTCCCGTCACGCACCACCGGACACACAGTCAGCCGGTCCAGCCGGCGAGCCACTCCACACGACCAGCTGCTCCACGCGATCAGCCACTCCACACGACTAGCCAGTCCAACCAGTCCACGCAGTCAACCAGTCCACGCGGCCCCCAGTCCGCGCGATCCGAGGCGAAAACTCGGATGCGCACCGGACGAGCGGTCTGCACTGTTGCCGCGAGCGGCGGGGAAATTCGAAAAGAGGCGCCGCACAGGGAAAGTGACGGCGTACGAGTGCGCCCGGGGAGTAGAGATGACGAAGCTGAATCAGATCATCGCGGTGCAGAAGGGCTGCAGCTCCGGTACCTGAGCGACGGTCTGGAGTTGACGACCGCCGTCGAGTCCGTGACCTACCCCTACGATCGGATCAAGCGGATTCGGATCCAGGAGCACACCGTGGCGGTATCCGGTGAGCTGGGCCTGCGAGTGCTTCCGCGCGAACTCTTTCCAGCAGAGGCGCTGTCATTCCTCGAGCGTTCGACAGCGGGGCGGCTGCGCTAGGCGAGAAGTGGCTAATTGTAGAGGGAATTCCGGTTCGGCTAGAGCATGTCGGCGTCGGCGGACAGGTCGCGAATGAGCAGCGCGGTATGCAGCGAGGTGCGGGATTCACCGTCCTCGAGGTCGACGTCGAGAATTCGCTCGATGCGGGCGAGCCGATCGTAGAGGGTCGGTCTGCTGATATTGAGCCGCTTGGCGAGTTCGGTTTTATTGCCCGCCACATCGAGGAACTGCCGCAGCGTGCGCGTCAGATCCGCCGCATGATGAATGTCGTAGCGCAGCAACGCACTCAGCTCCGTTTCGGCGAAACTCTGCACACCGGGTTCATTGCGGATCAGCGAGAGCAGTCCGCGCAATCGGATATCGCCGCTGCGATAGAACGGCCGCGGCTCTGCCACGCGAGCGACAGGCCCCGAGGCGATAGCGGAGCGTGCCCCCGCAGTGCCCCGTGAGCGCGGCAAATCGGATACCGACGACTCCAGCGACAGCGCGACCTCGGCGACATGCGACGCGTGCGCCAACTCACGCGCGGTATCGAGCAGCGAATCCCCCTCGGCGCCAACGCCGATGACCACGCGGTGCACCCCGTCCACCCGCCGCACCTCGGCGGTGATCGCCGTGCATACGGCACGGAGCGTGTCGTCCAGATCGGCGCTGCGCACAACCGCGAGCACCATGGCGACCCGATCGCCGTGCTCGGCCGCGGTCAATGCGGTCGCCCTCGACAGTCCGAGTCCGTGGGTCACCGCGTCGAGCACGCCCGCACTGCGGCGCTGCCTGGCGACCTGGTCGGCTTCGGCGAGGGCGGCGACGGCTACCGCGAGCGGAACGTAGTTCACCCGGCGGGTCAGCAGACCCAGCGCGGCCGCCCTGGCCTGCGCATCGCGCTCGTCGAGTACGCGGCCATTGACCATATCGTCGATGAGTCCGGTCTGCGCCTGCCGATGCAGGCCGAAGCGGTCCTTGTCGATCATCCGGTGCAGCGTCAGCGTCTGGGCCGCGCGCTCCAGCACCATGCGCGCCCGCGGCGTCGGGACCCGACTCGATCGCAGAATCAGCCGACCCCATCGCTGGGTATGCGGGCCGACCGCGACCACATCCCACCCGTCGGGCCAGAGTCGCGAGGTGGTCTCCCAGTTCTCCAGGATCGTCGAGGTACTGGCATGCCGGGCGGTGAGCGCGAGTACCCGGTGCGCCAGATCTTCCAGCACCACCGAGGAATCGAGCATGTCCGCGGCGGTTTTGACGATCTCGGCCAGCGAGGCCCGGCGCACACTCAACTCGGTGAACGTCTCGTGCACGGTGCGCGCGAACTCCAGTTCGGCGTACTGGTCGGCCACGATGACCCGGTGCACCGCCTCGGTGATCTCCACGAATCGGGTGACCCGATGCAGCGCGACCACCGGCAGCTCGAGTTCATCGGCCAGCTCCACGACCACCCGTGGCAACTCCGGCACAGCATCGCCGAGTTCCACAACCAGCCCGGCCACCCCCGCCGCGGCCAGCGACCGCAGATAGGCGACCGTCGATTCGTCACCATCGGTCAGTGCCAAGCCCGTGGTCAGCATCAGTTCCCCGCCGACCAGCAGTTCGGCGACATCCGGCAGGTCACTGACGTGCACCCACCGCACCGGCCGATCCAGCGATCCTCCACCGACGACCTGCGGCTCGCCCGCGCGCACGACCGGCATGGCCAGCACATCAGCAACGGAGAGAAGCACCTACAAATTGTAAAACCAAATCCGAAATCACGTACAGATCGTTGGGTCGATATGGCCGGTCCATAGTGCAGAGTTGGGACCACAACAGCATCCGACACCGTCACCACCGGCACACCGCTGAACGGCAACGGCAACGGCCACCGCCGACCACCGACTGCCAACCGCTAATAGCCGACAACCACCAATCATCAACCACCACCAACCGACGACCGACGGCCATCAGCACCGGCCGCCAACCACCGAGCGACGAGCGCGTGTCCACCGCCAGCCCGACCCCGTCAAGCCTGGCAGACACAACCAGATGACCCCCACCCCGGCGAACCCTGGGATCCGATCAAAGCACCGCACAGCACCGCCCACGGCGCATCCCGGATCCCGGTGACCAGCCGGGGACAACGGTGCATCGGCACCCAACACTCAGCGGTCGACGACACCCACAACGCTCACGGACGAATCGAGGAGATATGCAGACAATCGCGCATTGGCTCGACGGCAAGCCCTTTGCCGGCACGAGTTCGGCGTCCGCGCCGGTGACGAATCCGGCGACCGGGGTGGTGACCGGGCAGGTCGCGCTGGCCGGTGTCGAGGATGCCAGGGCGGTGATCGAATCGGCCAAGGCGGCGTTTCCGGACTGGCGCGATACCTCGCTGGCGCGGCGCACCCAGATCCTGTTCCGGTTCCGCGAACTGCTCAATGAACGCAAGGAAGAACTCGCCGAGCTGATCACCGCCGAGCACGGCAAGGTGCGCTCCGATGCGCTCGGCGAGGTGACCCGCGGCCTCGAGGTGGTCGAATTCGCCTGCGGTATCCCACATTTGGTGAAGGGCGGATTCACCGAGAATGCATCGACAAAGGTGGATATCTTCTCGATCCGCCAGCCGCTCGGTCCGGTCGCGGTGATATCACCGTTCAACTTCCCGGCGATGGTGCCGATGTGGTTCTTCCCGATCGCGATTGCCGCCGGCAATACCGTGGTGCTCAAGCCGAGTGAGAAGGATCCATCCTCTTCGCTGTGGCTGGCCGAGCTGTGGCACGAGGCCGGTTTGCCCGCAGGGGTTTTCAATGTGCTGCAGGGCGATAAGGTCGCGGTCGACGAACTGCTCGACAATCCGAATATCAAGGCCGTCTCATTCGTCGGCTCGACACCGATCGCGAAGTACGTCTACCAGCGCGGCACCGCCAATGGCAAGCGCGTACAGGCGCTCGGCGGCGCCAAGAACCATATGGTCGTGCTGCCCGACGCCGACCTGAATCTGGCCGCCGACGCCGCAGTGAACGCCGGATTCGGCTCCGCGGGTGAGCGTTGTATGGCGATCAGCGTGGTGCTCGCGGTCGGCGCGGTCGGCGACGAACTGGTCGCCAAGATCACCGAGCGCGCCAAGACCATCAAGACCGGCGATGGCACCCGCGATACCGATATGGGCCCGCTGGTGACCCGTGAGCACCGCGATCGCGTCGCCGCCTATATTGATGCGGGCGATTCCGCCGGTGCCACTGTCGTTCTCGACGGACGCGGTGTTCGGGCCGACGGGGAGGCGGACGGATTCTGGCTCGGGCCAACGATTCTCGATCACGTCGGCACCGAGATGAGTGTCTACACCGACGAGATCTTCGGCCCGGTGCTGTCGGTCGTGCGTGTCGACAGCTACGACGAGGCGCTGGCCCTGATCAACGACAACCCCTACGGCAACGGCACCGCGATCTTCACCAATGACGGCGGCGCGGCCCGGCGCTTCCACAACGAGGTGGAGGTCGGGATGGTCGGCATCAATGTGCCGATTCCGGTTCCGATGGCCTACTACAGCTTCGGCGGCTGGAAGAACTCGCTGTTCGGCGATTCGCACGCGCACGGCACCGAGGGCGTGCACTTCTTCACCAGGGCCAAGGCCGTGACGACGCGCTGGCTCGATCCGAGCCACGGCGGACTCGAACTCGGGTTCCCGCAGAACAAGTAGCCGGTCCTCGACTCACGCAGGAGAACTCGCCGATGACCCTCCCGAATGGATTGACAGCCGAGGATGCCAGGCGGGCCGCCGCGCGCGCCTACGAGCTCGACCGTCGCCACGTATTCCACTCCTGGTCCGCGCAGGCACAGCTGACGCCGATGACCATCACCGCGGCCCAGGGCTGCTACGTCTGGGATGGCGATGGCAACCGCCTGCTCGATTTCTCCTCGCAGCTGGTGAACACCAATATCGGTCACCAGCATTCGAAAGTCGTTGCCGCGGTACAGGAACAGGCCGCCAAACTGTGCACCGTGGGACCGCAGCACGTCAACGACGCCCGCTCCGAGGCCGCCCGGCTCATTGCCGAGCGGACCCCGGGCGAGCTGAACAAGATCTTCTTCACCAATGGCGGCGCCGATGCCGTCGAGCATGCGGTCCGGATGGCGCGCCTGCATACCGGGCGTTACAAGGTGCTCGCGCGCTACCGCTCCTATCACGGCGGCACCGAGACCGCGATCAACCTCACCGGCGACCCGCGACGCTGGCCCAATGACCACGGCAATAGCGGGGTCGTCCACTTCTTCGGCCCCTTCCTGTACCGGTCGCAATTCCACGCGAGCACCGAACCCGAGGAAGCCGAACGCGCTTTGGCGCATCTCGAGCAGACCATCGCATTCGAGGGGCCGGATACGATCGCCGCGATCGTGCTCGAATCCATCCCCGGCACCGCGGGAATCATGGTGCCACCGCCCGGATATATGGCGGGTGTGCGGGAGCTGTGCGATAAGTACGGCATCGTCTTCATCGCCGATGAGGTGATGTCGGGTTTCGGTCGCACCGGAAAGTGGTTCGCCATAGCGCATTTCGACGGTGTCGTCCCCGATCTGGTGACCTTCGCCAAGGGGGTGAACTCCGGTTATGTGCCGCTCGGCGGTGTCGCGATCAGTCCGGCCATCGCGGCGAGCTTCGATGATCGCCCCTACCCGGGCGGGCTGACCTATTCGGGTCATCCGTTGGCGACGGCGGCCGCGGTCGCCACCATCAACGCGATGCGCGACGAGCGAATCGTGGAGAATGCCGCCGATATCGGTGAGCGAGTCCTCGGTCCGGGTCTGCACGAACTCGCCGAACGCCATCCCAGCATCGGTGATGTGCGCGGTGCGGGCGTGTTCTGGGCGCTGGAACTGGTGCGGGACAGGCGAACTCGCGAACCGCTGGCCCCCTATGGCGGCACCAGCACCGCGATGTCGGCGACGGTCGCCGCGGCGAAGGCAGCGGGCCTGCTGCTGTTCGTCAATTTCAATCGGCTGCATGTGGTCCCGCCGTGCGTCATCGGCGAGGCGGAGGCGAAGGAGGGGCTGGCGATCCTCGACCAGGTGCTTTCAATTGCCGACGGGCACGTGGACTGAGCAGATTATTCGGAAGCGGCCCGGGCCTCGCCGCTGCGGCCTGATCCGACAATACCTAGCGCGCGTCCGGCCGATCGGATCGGGAATGTTCTTGATCGGCAGGACGTTTCACTCCCGCATGACCAGTGCTGTGCTTTCCGATGAGTTGAAGAAGTATCTGGACGAGGCCAAGGTGTATGTGACCGCGGCCACGATCGGGCCGAACGGACAACCGCATCTGACTGTCATCTGGCTCAAGCGCGACGGCGACGACTTGCTGTTCTCCACCACCGTGGATCGCCAGCAGGGCAAGAACCTCGCCCGCGACCCGCGGATCACCGTCATGATCAATCCGCCGGAGAACCCGTATGTGTACGCGGAGATTCGCGGCACCGCCACCCTGACGCCCGATCCGGACAAGGCACTCCCGAACGAGCTGTCGAACCACTACCACGGACTCCCGTACGTCGAATTCAACCCCGCCTCCGTCAATGACGGACCCCGCGTGATCGTCCGGGTCACCCCGCGCAAGGTCGCCGGCCGCCTGTGAGCCGACGGCCGAGCGGATCACCCCTGCTTGGCCGCCTCCTGAGCATGCTGCGCCTGCCCCACCTCCGCTGCGGTGTATCGCAAGGTCAGCGCGACCAGACCGACGAGCAGCGCGCCGAACGCGGCGACGAAAAGTACCAGCGTGTAACCGCTGCCGAGGGCATCGAGTTGGGTCGAGGTCATGTCGGAGGGTTTGCCGGTGGTGCCACCGAGTGACAGCGTGCGGGTGGCGGCGATCGGTGCGAGCAGTCCGATCGCGACCGGTGTGCCCAGATTCATGAACATCTGGCCGACCGCCGTCAGCGGTCCGATATTCCTCGGCGGCACGCCGACCAGCACGCACAGCGGGACCATCACCACCGCCACGCCGATGCCGAATCCGATGACGATGAACAGCACCAGCAGCGTCGGCAGGTACCGCACGCCGCGGTCCAGGGTCGAGCCGAACAGCAATCCGGCGACCATGATCGCCGCGGCACCGCTCAATAGCCAGCGCGGCGCCACGGTCATCGCCAGTTTCGAGGCGAGCGCGGTACCCATACCCGCGCCGATGGTGAACGGAATAAAGGCGAGCCCGGCGACCAGCGGGCTGTATCCGACGGCATTCTGGACGAACAGACCCGCGAAATAGGTTGTCGCGCCGAGCACTCCGCTGGCCAGCAGGATCGCACCGAAGGTCGCGTTGCGGTCGCGATGATCGAACAGCGACCAGGGCAATAGCGGATTGCGGACCCACCGCTCGGCGAGGATGAAGCAGATCAGCAGCACCACACCGGCGACCAGCGAGCCGATGATGATCGGGCTGTCCCAGCCGAATTCGGGTCCCTCGGTTGCACCGAATACCAAGGACGCGCACGCCGCCGTGCCGAGCACCGCACCGCGCACGTCCAGGGGTAGTCGATGGTGGGCAGTATCGCGCAGTTGGAACAGCGCACCCCACAAGATCATCACCCCGATCGGCACATTGATCAGGAATATCCACCGCCAACTCGCCTCGGTCAGCGCGCCGCCGATCACCAAACCGCCGACCGAGCCGACCGCCATCATGGAGCCGAAGATCGCGATTGCCTGATTGCGCTCCCGGCCTGGCGCGAAGGTGGTGGCCACCAAGGCCAGGGCCGTCGGGGCCGCGAGCGCCGCACCGGTGCCCTGGATCGCGCGGGCCGCGATCAGCATCCCATCGTTCTGCGCGAGTCCGCACAGCAGTGAGGCCAGCGTGAACAGCGCGACCCCGGCGATGAACATGGGCTTGCGGCCGAACGAGTCACCGATCCGGCCGCCGAGCAACATCAGACCTGCGAAGGGCAGGCCGTATGCGGTGACCATCCAGGCGCTACCCGAACTCGATAATCCCAGTTCGTCCTGTAGTCGGGGCAGCGCGAGAATCACCACCGTGCCGTCGAGCACGACCATCAGCTGCAACCCGCTCAGCACCAGAATTGCGAGTCCGAACGCCCGCCGCGTCACCGGATAACGCGTCGCCGCGGGATTGTCTGGCACAGTCAGCCACTGTAGTCAGGACCGACGGATGACCGGAATCGGCCCGGTCCGCGGAATGACCGGCATGGACCCGGTCCGCTGCGATTCCTCCTGTGCATGCTGTGCCTCGGCCAGTTGTGTCGGCGTGAAACGCAGCATCAGGGCGATGAAGCCAGCCGCGACCGCGACGAGTGAGCAGACCGCTAGAACCAGCGTGTACCCGCTGCCGAGTGCAAAGATCTCGGCCTCGTTCATATCCGCCGCCTTTCCGGTGCGCCCGCCCATCGACATCGTGCGCGAGGCCGCGATCGGCGTCAGCAGCCCGATGAATACCGGCGTCGCCAAATTCATGAACATCTGGCCCACCGCGGACAGCGGACCGATATCCGAGGGCGGCACACCGACCAGCACGCACAGCGGCGCGAGCACCATCGCGACACCGACGCCGAAACCGATCACAATCAATAGCGGCAGCAGGAGGGTCAGGTAGCTCACACCGCCATCGAGCTGCGAACCGACCAGCAGCCCGGCCGATAACACGAACGCAGAGCCGCACAGCAGCCAGCGCGGTGCGACGACCAACGCCGCCTTGGAGGCCAGCGCGCCGCCGACGCCGATCCCGATCGTGAACGGAATCGAGGCGACACCGGCCACCAGCGGGCCGTAGCCGAGCACATTCTGCAGAAACTGCGCGACAAAGAACGTCATCGCGCCGAGCACACCACCGGCCAGGAAGATCAGCGCGAAGGTGGTGACCCGATCGCGGCTGTCGAACAGCGACCACGGCAGCAGTGGATCGTCGACGGTGCGCTCCACGACCACGAAGACGATGAGCAGCACCACACCCGCCACCAGCGCGCCGATGATCGCCGGACTGCCCCAGCCCATTTCCGGCCCTTCGGTCGCGCCGAAGACGATCGAGGCGCAGGCCAGGGTGCCGAGCACCGCGCCGCGGATATCGAGTGGGGACCGATGGTGTTCGGTGTCGGCGAGCTGGAACAGCGCACCGATGATGATCAATGTGCCGATCGGCACATTGATCAGGAAGATCCAGCGCCAGGACAACTGGGTCAGTGCACCGCCGACCACCAGACCGCCGACCGATCCGATTCCGACCATCGAGCCGACGATCGCCACTGCCTGATTGCGCGCCTTTCCGGGCGCGAAGGTCGTCGCCACCAGCGCGAAAGCCGTCGGCGCCGCGATCGCGGCACCCGCACCCTGCACCGCGCGCGCCGCGATCAGCATGGCCTGACTCTGCGCGAGTCCGCAGAGCAGCGACGCGACCGTGAACAATCCGACGCCGACCATCAGCATCCGCTTACGCCCGAACGCATCGCCGAGTCGCCCGCCGAGCAGCATGAGACCGGCGAAGGTCAGTCCGTACGAGGTCACCGTCCACGCAGCCCCAGCGCTGGTCATCCCCATCTCCTGCTGCAGCCGCGGCAGGGCGAAGATCACCACCGTGCCGTCGAGCACAACCATCAGCTGCAACCCGCTCAACACCAGAATCGCGAGCCCGAAGGCCCGCTCCGTCACCGGATACTTCATCGTCGCCGCGGGATTATCGAGCACGGTGAGCCACTGTAATTGATACCGGTCTCACCTCCGCGCCCGCGCGGGTGCGATTCGCGCAGTCATAGCGGAAGCCGCTGGGCCTTGTGACAAGCCCCAATGGTCTGTGCTACTCGGCCGACGACGCGGCGCTCGGCTCGACGGGATCGGCCGAAAAACCTGCCGTGGGGCCGATGACGACGATCGCGGGCGGGCGGATGCCCTCCTCGCGGACGCGGGCGGCGACGGTGCCGAGGTCGGCGCGCAGGACGCGCTGGGTGCGCAGGGTCCCCTCCTGGATGACGGTGGCCGGGGTGTCGGCGGGGCGGCCGCCCTCGATCAGCGCGGTCGCGAATTGTTCGATGCGCTCGACCGCCATCATCAGCACGATCGTGCCGCGCAGCCGGGCCAGGGCGGGCCAGTCGACCAGCGAATCCGGGTGGTCGGGTGCGACATGGCCGCTCACCACGACGAACTCATGGGTGACGCCGCGATGGGTCACCGGGATGCCCGCGGCGGCGGGGACGGAGATGGGGCTGGTGATACCCGGCACCACGGTCACCGGAACGCCCGCCTCGACGCAGGCCTCGAGTTCCTCATAGCCACGGCCGAAGACATACGGGTCGCCACCCTTGAGCCGCACCACGAATTTGCCCGCCTTCGCACCCTCGATCAGCGCGGAATTGATCGCCTCCTGCGCCATGGCCCGCCCGTACGGAATCTTCGCCGCATCGATCACCTCGACATCGGGACCGAGTTCGGCCAGCAGCTCCGGCGGTGCGAGCCGGTCGGCGACAACGAGATTCGCGCGCGCGAGCAGGCGGCGGCCGCGCACCGTGATCAGATCCGGATCGCCGGGACCGCCGCCGACCAGCGCGACGCCCGGGGTGATCGGCGTCGAATCATCGGTCACCACACCTGATTGCAGCGCCTCCAGCAGCGCATTGCGCACCGCCGCGGAGCGCCGATGCTGGCCACCGGCCAGCACCCCGAGGGTGAGGCCGTCGTGCCTGGCGGTCGCGGGAGTCACCGCGGTGCCGAGCCGAGCACTGTCTGCGCGCACACAGAAGATCCGCCGCCGGGTGGCCTCCTCGACCACCGCGGCATTGGTCTCCGGTTCATCGGTGCAGGCGATCGCGTACCAGGCGCCATCCAGATCGCCATCGGCATAGGCACGCAAGGTCAGCGTGAGCTGCCCCGATGTCGCCATCCCCTCTACCGCCGGGGTGACTTCGCGACTGACCACATGCACATCCGCCCCGGAAGCGATCAGCAACCCGAGCCTGCGCTGCGCCACCGTCCCGCCACCGACCACGACCACACGCCGCCCATTGAGATCGAGCCCGACCAGGTAGTTCGGATCGCTGGCTGGTCGCGCATCGGAGTCGTGTTCCGACTGGTCATCGGTGGGTACAGGCGTGTTCGGCACAGTGTTCGAGCCTACGTCCTGCGTGCGCGCTCTCGGCACTCACCCGCCACAGCAACCGCGCGGCAAGGCATCGCCCGTGAGCTGGCGATCCGCGACCAGCAGGCAGGCCGACATCAGGCGGATGCCGACGGTCCTTGCCCCAACCGGATTTCGGCTCGAGCGGTCCCTATACTTCGGCACATGAATCGCTGGGGCCGGGTGGTCCGTGCGGCGGTATCGGTGCTGTTGATCGGCTGGCTCGCGACGGGTGGTAGCGCGCAGGCGGATCCGGCGGCCTATACGCCTGCCGACGGAGTCGAATCGATGTACTTCCAGGCGGGCCCCTCGGAGGTCACCGAAGAGATCGGATTCGGTTGTTGTGATTCGACGGGGGCCGAGTACGACATCTGGTACCCGAGCGATCTCGGTGCTACTCGGCATCCGATCGTGGTGTGGGGCAACGGCACCGATGCGGTGCCGAGCCAATACGGCCATCTGCTGCGGCATTTGGCGTCGTGGGGATTCGTCGTGATCGCGACGGAAAATCGGCAGACCGGGTCCGGGGTCGACATACTCTCGTCGCTGACCTATCTGCTGGACCGGGCACGGGATCCGTCGAGCGCATTCTTCGGAAAGCTGGACCCGACGGCGGTCGGCGCGCTGGGCCATTCTCAAGGCGCAAACGGTGTACTCAACGCGATGATCAATTCGGCCGGGGCGATCAAGACCGTGATTCCGTTCGAATTGCCCGCCCGGATCTGGTGCTCGGGCACCTGTGCCGACACTCGGAGCCTGAGTTCGGGTTCGCTGTTCTTGGTGAACGGCTCGGCGGATGCATTCATTTCGCCGTCGGATCAGCTACGGCCGTGGGAGTCCAGCGGGTTGCAGTCGAATCGGGCGTATTACGAGGCGGCGACCGTGCCGAAGGCATGGGGCACGCTGAACGGGTTGAACCACAACGATATTCAGGGCCAACCGGACTGCACTCGAGCTTCCTTCTCGTGCACCACCGGGGTGTACGGATACCTGGGCTATCCGACCGCCTGGTTGCTGGCCGAACTCCGTGGCGACACCACCGCCCGCAGCATATTCGTCGCGGACACCGGCCGATTTCTGGCCCCATCACCGAACTGGAGCAACCAAACCAGCACAGTGCACTGACGTCGCGACGAACTGTCCGCAGCGAAGCTCGCGCTGGCGTACGATTCGTCGGTTGTCCGGAACCCGGTCAGCAACCAGTGTTCAGGGATGGCATTGACCGATGACACGCCGCTGGCCTCCGAATACGCCGATCGCGTCATCGCGGTGGAACCGGGCGGCAACGAATATATTCCCGACGACGCGCGGCACGGCACCCCGCGCCAACTCTTTTGGACCTGGACCTCACCGAACCTGGAGTTCGCCACCATCTTCATCGGTGTGCTGTCGGTGACCGCCTTCGGCATGAACTTCTGGCAAGCCGGACTCGGGCTGGCAGTCGGCGTCGGACTCGGCGCGGCTGCACATTACGTATTGTCCGCGCGTGGCCCACTATTCGGTGTGCCGCAAATGGTGTTGGGCCGCACGGCATTCGGCTATCACGGCAACGCGCTGCCCGCGGCGTTCATGTCGATCATGTGCGGCGTCGGCTGGTTCGCTACCAATAGCGTCAGCGGTGCGTTCGCGCTGAGCACACTGATCGGGATGCCCAAACTCGCCGCACTGGTGCTGATCGTGGTGGCGCAGACCGGATTTGCCGTCTTCGGTCACAATCTGGTGCACGCGTTCGAGCGGATCGTGTTCCCGGTGCTGGCCATGGTGTTCCTGATCGTGACGGTCGTGATCTTCACCAAGGCCGACCTCGGTGCCGCGGCGCCGTCCGGTGGCGTGGGCGGTATCGGCGGGTTCCTGCTCACCGTCGGCACCGCATTCGGGTACGCGGGTGGCTGGAATCCGTACGCGGCGGACTACTCTCGCTATCTGCCCGCCACGGTGTCGAAGGTCGCGACGGGCGGATACGCGGCGGCCGGATTGTTCGTCTCCTGCCTGTGGCTGTCGGTGCTCGGTGCCGCCTCGGCGACCATCGCCAGCACGGTTGTCGGCAGTCCGACCGATATCTTCACAGCGAATCTGCCTACGGCGCTTGCCGATCTGACATTGTTGGCGATCGCCATCGGGGCCGTCGCCGCCAATGCGCTCAATGTGTATTCGGGTGCAATGGCTTTCGTGACAATTGGTGTCAAGTTGCCGCTGCGTACCCAGCGGGCCGTTGTATCGATCGCGTTCGGCGCTATCGGACTTCTGGTCGCGTGGTGGGCACTGCCCGACGCGGCGGCCAGTTACGAGGCGTTTCTGCTCGTCGTCGCGTACTGGATCGGTCCCTGGCTCGGCGTCATGTTCGCCGACCAATACCTGCGACGCGGCCGCAAACTCGACGGTCTGCTGTACAACCGCTCCTACACCAATTGGGGTGGTGTGGCAGCATTCCTGATCGGTCTGGTCATCTCCGTATTGTTGTTTTCCAACCAAGCCAAGTTCACCGGCTACGCGGTTCGCGAGCTACCGGACCTCGGCGATATCACCTTCTTCGTCGGCTTCCTGCTCTCTGGAGCCGCCTATTTGCTGCTCGCGCGGCCGGGTAACTCCGCCGAGGATTCGGTCGCCGCGTCTACCGAGTGACCGTATCGGGGCGGGTACTCAGGGCGACGATCCCCGATTCAGTGGACCTGATCGGGCCCAGGCCGTACAGTTGAGCTGTCACGCGAGTGACGCTGGGCGGTGGGACGCATTTGTGAGCGACGCCCCACCTGATGGGTTAGCTAGCCCACAACCAGCGGACCAGCAGGAGAGCCCCGGCGATCACGGCAGCACCTACTAAGACGATGCCGTAGTCGACCGGGGCCTTGCTCTTTTTCCGGCGATGTTTCGCCATCCCCACCACCTCCCTTCTGGGCGCGGAGTAGGACCGAGTCCTCCGCCCCTCGAAGAGAGGTGGCATCACCGTACGTGAGCCCACCGACGAAAACTGGTGTATTGCTGGGATTTTCCGACGCCTACGGCGCGTCAGCGCACTGCGGCGAGTCGGTGGGCGCACAGGGCTAGCAGCAAGGTTCCGGCCAATGCCGGGTCGCTCGGGTCGTAACCGAGGAGTTCGCGGATGCGGTCGAGGCGTTGGTAGAGAGATTGGCGTCCGATATGCAAGGCGGTGGCGCTGCGAGTCGGGCTGGCGCCGTGCCGGAGGTAGACCTCCAGGGTGCGGGACAAATCGCTGTGATGGCTTGCGTCCCAGGCGATCAGGGGTGCGACGGTGGTGGCTATCAAGCGAGTTCGTTCGGATTCCGGCAGAGATTCGACCACCAACTCAGTGGCCAGCTCGCGGCAGGTCGAGATCGGACCGCCCGCCAGCCGATCCCGGCGATGAAGCGTCGCAAGCCGGAGTGCGGAACGTGCGGCTTGCAGCGAACCGGTGAGTGCGGGCGCGGTGAACTCACAAGGATCGCCGACCACGATCGTGACCCCTTCGACAGTATTGGTGGCAAACGACTTTCGCAGTACGCGTACTGTCTCACCGACCGGATCTGCACCACCTCGCTCGACCGTGAGCAGCCCATACGTCGTGGCATGAACCTCCCCGACCAGCCCCGACCTACCGAGTTCCTTTGCCGCGGTATCCAATAGACGCGCGGCAATACGCGCATCAGGCGCGTCGAGCGCGACCGGGACCAGTATCCGTCCCGACAGCGCAGGAACTCCGGCTGCGGTACCGCGCACCTTCAGATCCGCCTGCCGAATCGGCTTGCCGTCCAATAGATCCGCCAGCAGCGTCATCGCCGCAAGCTGCGGCCGACCGGTCGGCGCACCCGAATTCGTCAGGGCCAAGCCGAGGCTCGGCGCGGACTGCTGCAGCACCTGCGCCAGCGTGGCCTCGTCGAGCACGGATCCCGGTCCCGCCGTGAGCGTTCCCCAGTTGTTCTCCCGCGCACGGATCGGTGCCGAGGCGACCGCTGCTTCGACGGCGGCCCACGCCGATCGATCATCGTCGACGCCGTGCGCCGCGATCAACGCACCATTGCCGCTGGTCACGATCAACGCACAGCCGGTAGCCGCACCCATCCTGGCGAGCAGATGCGCCAACCCGTTACCCGCCGCGAGTTCCCTGGTGACATCACGCGCGAGCTCGTTGAGCAACCGCAGCGCCGACACCTCGCGCGACACGATCTCGATATTGGCCGCCCGGCACAGGTCGATGAACGGCACCACAGCGCGCAGCGCGATCAGCGGCAGCCCATTGCGCGAGGCCTCCGCGACCATATCCGGCGGCATCGCGTCGAAGGTGCGCCCCAACTCGAACGCCACCCCGGCGACCCCGCGGCCCGCGATCTCGCGCAGATAGTGCCGCCGCGTCCCCGCATCGACACCGGCCAGGCCCAGGCCGGTGGTGAGCAGCAGTTCACCACCGGACAGCAGCGGGCTGATCTCGTAGATCTCGCTGGAGTGCACCCAGCGAACCGACCGCCCCAATCTACTGTGACCAGCGAGAACGAGCGGATCGGCCGCACTGAACTGGTCGGCGAGTAGCTCGCGGACGGTGGGCAACATATGGTCATCTTGTCATCCCGGCCGTCGATCTGAGCGGACGAACTGTACGTTGCGATAGCCGCCCGGTTCCTGGAGGTTGGAGCCATGACGCAGGCGATAACCGCACGGCAACTGCTAGAAGTGGCTTATGACGAAGCGCAGCGGGGGCTGGCGGAAGGCGGGATCCCGATCGGCGCGGCCCTGTTCGCCGCGGACGGCACTCTGCTCGGACGCGGGCACAACCGCCGGGTGCAGTCCGACGACCCCAGCATCCACGCCGAGACCGATGCGTTTCGCAATGCGGGCCGTCGCCGCGACTACGGCTCGACCATCATGGTGACCACCCTCTCGCCCTGCTGGTACTGCAGCGGGCTGGTACGCCAGTTCGGCATCGGAGCGGTCATCATCGGGGAGTCGCAGACCTTCCACGGCGGCCACGACTGGCTGGCCGAACACGGCGTCGCGGTGACCGTGCTCGAAGACCAGCGCTGCATCGACCTGATGACCGAGTTCATCGCCGACCAACCACTGCTCTGGCACGAAGACATCGGGGTGTCCGACCAGATCGACGCATAGTGACAGAACACTTCCGTCGAGCATTCCCGCACGGTAGCGCTGGCCGAACAGAAGGGACCGAAGCATGAACGCGATCGCCTCGATCGACCTCGCCCGGTGGCGGACGGGCGGATCGGCCGCCGCCGAAGTCGAACGCGATGTAGACCGGGGGTTGCGTCGCGCCGGATTCCTGCTCGTCTATGGGCACGGCATACCGGCGGAATTGCCCGCGCAGGTGCGCGCGGCGGCCCGCCGCTTCTTCGCGCTACCGGAAGAGGTCAAGCAGCGCTATGCGGTCACCGTCGGCGGCCGTGGCTGGATCGGCCCTGGCAAGGAGGCCAACGGTTATGCCGAGGGCACCGAAACGCCACCCGATCTCAAGGAGACCTACGCCGTCGGCGCCGACACCCGCACCGGCGATCCTGAGGTCGACGAGGTCTGGTTCCTGCCCAATGTCTGGCCCGAGGAGGTGATCGAACTGCGCGAGCTGATGACCGCGTACACCGCCGCCATGCGCACCCTCTCCGATGAACTGCTCGCCCTGTTCGCGGCCGCACTCGAGTTGCCCGCCAACCCTTTCCAGGGTCTGGCCGCACGTCCTACCTGGACCTGCAATATCAACCACTACCCGCCGCTCAGCGCGGTCGGCGCGCCCGAACCCGGTCAGTACCGCATCGGCCCGCATACCGATTTCGGCACCGTCACCGTGCTCGATCGCGAGCCCGGCGCGGGCGGATTGCAGATCTACACCGAAGCCGGAGGCTGGGCCGACGCACCCTACGATCCGGCCGCGCTGACCGTGAATATCGGTGACCTGCTCGCCTATTGGAGCGGCGAACGCTGGCCGTCCGGCAGGCATCGGGTGCTGCCACCGCAACCGGAGGCGCCCGAGGAGGATCTGGTCTCGCTGATCTACTTCTACGAACTCGATCACGATGCCGTGGTCACCCCGCTCGAGCCGCCGATCGGCCGAGTGAGCGGACTGCAACCGGTGGTGTCGGCGGCCTTCCTGCGCACCAGGCTGGATGCGATCACCATCGGCTGATCAGCAGCTCCGGCACCAGCTTTCAGTGGAAGTACGCGTAGTCCTGCACCCAATTGAACCCACGTCCGCGCAGCGGGAAGCCGTTGAGATCGACCTGTCGCAAGGAGATGGTCACCGACCGACCGTTCAACTGCCCGTTCAGTGTCAGACGGTCGGGCGCGGGCTGTTCGAAGCTGAAGGCGGCAATCTGAGTCGGCTGCGCGTCCGGTTGCTCCGGCAGTGCGGATACGGCGATCGTGTGCGCGGCGGTGTCGACAGCGGGAACGGCCGGTACGAGCGTGCCGTCCATCTTCTGATAGGTCATCCCCGGCACATCGAATACGACTCGCTGCCAGCGTGTTTCGTCGGTGGTCAGCGGCGGCACCGGAATGCCGTCCTGAGTGAACTCCGATACCGTCCAGATCCCGTACAGCGGCGGCTTCGGGCTGCCACCACCGCCTTCGTTCCAGTACTTCAGCCCCGTGTGCACAAAGCCAACCGCCATCCACACACCGAGCGCGACCTGCAGCGCTATCGCGATCCGTCGAGTTCGGTTGCCGCGGAACGGATCCGGCTGCATGGTCGGTTCGGACGGCCGGTCGAGTACCAGCACGTTCGCCAGCCGCCGCGCCTGCGGCGCCAGCAGGACCATGCTCAGCAGCATGAGGTGGAATGCCAGGATCTTTACCGGGACGTCGAAGGTCATATTGAGCACGAACACCTGCGCCAAGCTCACCAGGCTCAGCATCGCGCCGAGCGTCGCGGTCCGCGGCACGAAGAGCAACAGCCCGCCGAGCACTTCGGCGCAGCCGAGCAAGATCTCGTAGGTGGGTGAGCTCCCGACCTGATTCCACAGCACCGAGGCGGGACTGAACTCACCATATGGTTGCAGCAGTTTGGCGAGCGCAGGCTCGGGCATCTGCGTCGGAATCGCCTTGGCGAATCCGTAGAACAGCATCTGTCCGCCCAGACACATCCGAATGAAGAGCAGGAACCACGCCTGTAGCCGCTGATAGTTCGGCCTGCGCCGGTCCAGCACCGTCCAGATGAGCGTCGCCACCACCGCGACGATCAGCACGCAGTAGACGAACGACCAGATGAACCGCTGATCACCGCTGCCCGAATCCTCGTGCAGCACGACATCGGTGCCGAAGAACAGTCGACCGGCCCACTCGACGACCGGGCTTATCGTGCGAAATTCCCAGAGCACCGCACTGTCCGGCAGCGAATCGGCGAGGAGCCCGACGAATGCGAAGGGAATCTGGGTGAACAGTAGGCAGAACAGGCCGAAATAGAGGAAGGAGAACCGAAACGCGATCCTGGTCAACGGATTCCACCGCGAGTGCGCCTCGGGCGGTATCACGCTGTCTTCCCGATCCAGAACCTCCGCACCGACCGCACTCACACCGATCCCCTCACTCTCACCCAACGACGTCACATCCGCCGACGGTATCCGCGCGTTCACCCCACCCGCTTCCAGGAAAACCCCGATTTCCACCCCGACCCACCGGGGTATGGGCATCCGCCGGAAGTATGACCGCCCGCCCGCCGACCGCTCGGTGCGCTGGAATGTCAATACCGAATATCACCCAGTGAGGGTCGTAGGTTTTCTTCTAATTTTTGCGGTAAGCACCAACTAGAACGCGTTACAGTCGCCGCAGGCACATGCGTCAGGAGGACAGAGAATGGCCGAAGATCCGGACCCCACCGCGCGGCGGCAGCTGACCGTCAGCGCGCGGGACCTCGACACCCTCGCCGAGGACCTGTCCCGGTGGCTGGGCGGTAGGGTCGGGGCGGATCGCCCGCCCAAGATCTCGGCGCTGTCGCGGCCACAGGGCGCCGGGATGTCGAGTCCGACAGTGCTGTTCGACGCCGAATGGAGTGTGGGCGGGCGGACCGAGCACGGCTCGTTCGTGGCCAGGATGACCCCGGATGCCGATTCGTTCCCGGTCTTCGAAACCTATGACCTGGAACTGCAATACCGGATCATGGCAGGGGTCGCGGCGGCCTCGGAGGTGCCGGTGCCCGAACTGTGCTGGCTGGAGACCGACGAGAAGGCGCTCGGCACAAAGTTCTTCGTAATGCGCCGGATCGAGGGCCAGGTGCCCTCGGACAATCCGCCGTATGTGTTCATCGGCTGGCTGTTCGACGCGAGTCCGCAGGAGCGGGCCGAACTGACCGCGAAGACCGTCGAGGTCATCGCGAAGGTGCACGAAATCCCGGACCCGGCAACGCGATTCCCGATGCTGGACGCTCCCGGGCAGGCACTGCGCCGCCATGTCGAATGGCATCGGAACTGGTATCGCTGGGCATTGGCCGATGACGGCTACCCGATCCCGCTGATCGAGCGGACCTTCGACTGGCTCGACGCGCACTGGCCCGCCGATCCCGGCCCCGACGTACTGAGCTGGGGCGATTCCCGACCCGGCAATGTGCTGTACGACGGATTCACCCCGGTCGGCGTGCTCGACTGGGAAATGGCCGGACTCGGCCCGCGTGAGCTGGATATCGCCTGGCTCATCTTCATTCACCGCTTCTTCCAGGACATCGCCACCCGCTTCGACCAGCCGGGGCTGCCGGACTTCCTGCGGCGCGCGGACGTTGTCGCGAAATACGAAGAGATCACCGGATATACGGTTCGCGATCTCGACTTCTACATCGTCTACGCGGCGCTGCGGCACGCGATCGTCATGGCCAGGGTCAAGCGCCGGATGATCCACTTCGGCGAGGACACCGACACTCCCGATCGCGACGACTACGTAATGCACCGGGCAAGCCTGGAGGCGCTGCTCGACGGAACCTACGAATGGGATTAGAGGAAATCATGGCTGTACCCGAGGGTCGCTCCGCAGGCTCCGCGCCTTCGCCCCTTGATGAATACCCCATCCACCAGACCCATCTGTCGATGGCCCGAGTCGCCAGCAGCGACCGGAACTTCTACGACCGAAGCTATTTCAACGGTCACGACCGCGATGGCGGCACCTTCTTCGTCACCGGCGGCGGTGTCTATCCGAACCTCGGGGTGATCGACGCGTACGCCTGCGTGCGGCGTGGTGATATCCAGCGCACGGTCCGCTTCTCCGACGCGCTCGGTGATCGCGGCATCGACCTGCGCGTCGGCGGCTACCGCATCGAGGTACAGGAACCGCTGCAGCGGATCCGGGTGGTCTGCGAGCACGACGATCTCGGCTTCGACCTCACCTGGCACGGATCGTTTCCCACCGTCGAGGAACAACCGCATCTCATCCTCAACGGCAATCGTCCGATCATCCAGGCGACCCGTTTCGCGCAGGTCGGCTCGTGGGAAGGGACACTGCACGTCGACGGCACGGACCTCACCATCGACCCGGCCGTCTGGATGGGCACCAGGGACCGCTCCTGGGGCATCCGCCCGGTCGGCGAACCCGAGCCGCCCGGCCGCGCCGCCGCCGAACCCTCGGGCGGGTTCTGGTGGATGTATGTGCCGATTCGCTTCGACGATTTCGCCATCGTGGTGATTCTGCAGGAGGAGCCCGACGGCAAGCGCACCCTCAACGACGCCGTTCGGGTCTTCCCGGACGGCCGCACCGAACAGTTGGGATGGCCGCGCTACCACATCGAATACCGTTCCGGCACAAGACATCCGGTAGGCGCTCGATTGGAGCTCAGCACCCGGGACGGTAAGCCGCTCGAGGTCGAGATCCGCACCGTCACCAATGTCCCCCTGCACGTCGGCTGCGGCTATGGCGGCGACCCGGACTGGCTGCACGGCCGCTGGATGGGCCGCGACTGGTCCTCGAACAGCACCTACGACCTCACCGACCCGGCCATCGCAAGCCGCATCCCCTTCGGCGTCATCGACCACGTCGCGCATGCCCGCTGTGGGGAGTCCGAAGGGTGGGGTTTGTTCGAGCACGCGAGTCTCGGGCGGCACGATCCGACCGGCTTCGCCGACTGGGGTTCCGTGGCGCCGTAGGTTTCCGGGCGGGCGCGCCCGAGTGGGCGGGCGCGCCTGAGTAGGGCGGCATGTCCCCAGTAGCTTCTTCGCGCAGGTGCGTCTGGGCGCGCTCATCTGGGTCGGGCACGTATGAGCAGGCAAGGCACGTCTGGCCGGGCACGTCTGGCCGGGCTGCCCGTTCATCCAGAGGTTGAACTTGCCTTATGCCGAAGACGATTCGGCGACGAGCGCGGCGGCAATCACGATTCCATCGACCGTCCGCTTGGGAATAACAAGCGGCCCACCTGCGGCGAGCAGCGCGGCGGCCTCCGCGACGCTTGCCGTACCGAGCGCGTCGCCGGTGCGGGCCGAGGGATTGGGAACATCAACCTCGGCAAGTTCGGCCGCTGTATAGGCACGGACCGAAGCGCCCAACCGGCTCGCGGCACCGAGCAGGCCACGCTCCCCAGCGCGCCGGTCGATGGTCGCGAGACAGGCAATGGGCTTGTCACCCATCACTTCTCGCAGCGCAGCCAGCAGGCGTTCGCTCGATGTCCCGGGCCGGAACCCGATCCCGACAGCCAAATCAGGTGATCGCGCTTGCCTATTGGGCGATGCGACCACATTCGCCGATGCGTCGGCTCGCACCTCACGGGTGTCGAACGGCGGCACGAGTTCGGGCGTAGTGGGCGGCTGCGGCGACGAAACGGCTTGTGGCTTCGGGATTTCCGGCTGGGTGGGTATGTAGGTAGGAGGCGTGTACGCGGTGGATGAGGGCGCCCTCGCGGATGCGGTCGGCTGCGGTGTGCCAGCCCCACGCGGGGGCGTCGGTGCCGGAGGTCACCAGTCGGGTGCGGTGGAATTCGTGGCCGCGTACGCGCTCGCCCGCTCGCCACAGTGCGGAATCGGTGAGTGCCACGGCATCTCGGTAGCCAAGGGTAAGGCGGGGGCCGAATTCCGCCGTTGCGTCGACCACACCCGCCATCGGGTGTCCGTCGAGCGAGCGAGTCAGATACAGCAGCCCGGCGCATTCGGCATGCACCGGAAGCCCGGCCCGCGCCCCCGCGCCCACCTGCGCCAACAGCTGAGTATTCGCCGCCAATTCCGCCGCATGCTCCTCCGGAAACCCACCCGGCAACACCAATCCCGATGTACCAGAGGGAAGTTCATCATGCATCGGATCGAAAACCACAACCCGAGCCCCCGCCGCCGCCAACAACTCCCGATGCTCGGCATACCCAAACGTGAACGCAGGCCCACCGGCCATCGCAATCACCGGCCCGAGCCCCACCCCCGCAGCCCCACCGCCGTCCCCCGCGATCCCACGACTCATGCCCATCACACCCGCATCACTCACGCCCCCGGCGACTACAGCAGCGACTCCCACCGCTCCGGTAGCTGCGGTACGACCCGATCCCGCGGCAACCGCATCACTCCGACCAGTGATCGATTGCGACGCGCCTGTTTCCGGCCGCGACGCACTCCTCCCGGCGAATGCATCCCGTTCGGACAGCGACTCCGCGGCGGCGTGGATCGCGGTGGCTGGATCCCATGCGGGGCCGGTGACGGTTGTGTGGGCCAAGCGGGCTATGGCGGGGAGATCGACGTGGGTGGCGACGAGATTTGTCATTGCTTCGACGGCGGCGGTGGCGGCGGAGCCGTGCTCTACGGCGGGGATGAGGCCCAGGTGGCGGGAGGGGACCTCTAGTTCGGTCATGCGGGGCAGGCAGCCGAGGACGGGGAGGCCTACTCGGTCGCAGGCAGCGCGCAGGACCTCCTCGTGGCGTTCGCTGCCGACGCGATTCAGGATGACGCCGCCCAGGCGGATGCCGGAGTCGAAGGTGGCGAAGCCGTGCAGTAGGGCGGCGAGGCTCTGGCTGTGGCCGCGGGCATCGACGACCAATATCACTGGGGCGCCGAGCAATCCGGCGACCTGGGCGGTGGATCCCTCGGCGATCGGTCCGGATCGGTTCTCGTCGATGCGCCCGTCGAACAGCCCCATTACACCTTCGACCACCGCCAGATCACAGCTATCCGCACCGTGCCGGTAAAGCGGCACAACGCGTTCCGCGCCAACCAACACCGGATCGAGATTGCGCCCCGGCCGCCCCGCAGCCAACCCGTGATAGCCCGGATCGATGTAATCCGGCCCCACCTTGAACGGCGCCACCCGATGCCCTGCCCTCCGCAGCGCCCCGATCAGCCCCGTAGCCAGCGTCGTCTTCCCACTCCCCGAAGCCGGAGCCGCAATAACCACCGCCGGAACTCGCCTCCCCACCAAACCCCCGCTGGTCAATTGATCACCATGCACTGGTGCAGGCAAACGTCGAGTACCCACCTGCACCAGCGCATTCTCGCGGGATTCACCATTCGATGCCTCGTTGGCCTTTGCGGCCTGCGTCCATGGGGTGTTTGAGTTTGGTCATTTCGGTTACTAAGTCGGCGGCGTCGAGTAGGGGTTGGGGGGCGTCGCGGCCGGTGATGACTATATGTTGGGTGCCGGGGCGGGTTTGTAGGGTGTCGACTACCTCGTTGATGTCGATCCAGCCCCATTTGAGGGGGTAGGTGAATTCGTCGAGGACGTAGAAGCGGTGTTGTTCGGCGGTTAGTCTGCGGGCGATTTCGCGCCAGCCTGCTAGGGCTGCGGCGGCGTGGTCTTCATCGGTGCCCTGTTTGCGGGTCCAGGACCAGCCTTCGCCCATCTTGTGCCATTCGACCGGTGCGCCGGTGCCGGTCTCCTCGTGTAGGCGGCCGAGAGTGCGGAATGCGGCCTCCTCCCCGACCTTCCACTTGGCGCTCTTCACGAACTGGAATACCGCTATATCGAAGCCCTGATTCCACGCCCGCAATGCCATCCCGAAGGCGGCCGTCGACTTCCCCTTACCCGGCCCGGTATGCACCGCGAGCACCGGCTGATTGCGGCGCTGCCGCGTGGTCAGCCCATCATCCGGAACCGTCTCCGGCACACCCTTAGGCATTGAAACTCCTTGGAAATCCATAGGTCAGAGCGTCTACGCGACTCACGGCCAGATCGTCGGCCGTACGACCGAAACTGATTCGACGCTCAGCCGTCACGGCGGACAGCTCGGGCTTCGGTGTCGTCGCCGAGCGAATCGTGCGTCGAAACCCGGAACGACCACAGATCGCTCGGGTTCGACCAATGACGGTCGCGTCACCACGATCAAGCGGTGCCGACTTGTACAGAATTGCCGAATATCGTTGGCTCGCTGCGGATTCGACGCAGGACACTGACATCGACACGATCAGGCGACTCGGGTCGTTCCGACAGCCGCCCGGGCGCGGACGAAATCCGCGACCGAATCGCCGGTCAGCCCACCGAGTTGGGGATATCCGGCCAGTAGAGCGCGAGCCAGGTCGGCGGCCAGGCGGTAACACCCTGATCATGCGGCTCGGGTCGCACCGACACCCGGACGACCCGATCCGGCGCGAACGCCATCCGCTACCGAACCGCGGGTCAGCTCGCCGAGCGGTACATATCCGGCACGCATTACGTGGGCCACGTCGGCAGCCAGGCGGCAGCACCCCGATCATGCGGCCCAGGTCGCACTGACACCCGGACGACCCGATCCGGCACGGACGACATTCGCTACCGAATCGCCCGTCAGTTCGGCGAGTTGGAGGTATCCGGCGCGGAGGGTGCGGGCCAGATCGGCGGCGAGGCCGAGGCGGATCATGCCGCGTTCGCAGTCGACGACGATCGAGGTGATCGCCTCGTTGGCGAGCAGATTCGCGGCGGCGCGGGCGCGTAGGACCGGGTCGGTGCCGCCGGTGGCGCGGCCGTCGGTGAGGAGCACCAGCATCGGGCGGCGGCGGGGATCGCGGACGCGCTCGCGGTGTATGACTTCGCGCGCCTTCAAAAGTCCTGCGGCGAGGGGGGTTTTGCCGCCGGTGCGCATGCCGGACAGGCGGCGCACGGCAATGTCCACCGAGGACGTCGGCGGCAGGACGAGTTCGGCTTCCTGACCGCGCACGGTGATCACCGCAACCTTGTCGCGTCGCTGATAAGCGTCGCGCAGCAGCGCGACCACAGCGCCGGTGACCGCCGAAAGTCGATCCCTGGCCGCCATGGATCCGGAGGCGTCGACCACGAAGACGACCAGATTGCCTTCGCGCCCTTCGCGATACGCGCCGCGCAGATCATCGGCGGCCAACTTCAACGGCCCATCGGCGCGACCACGGGAACGCTGATGCGGCGCGGCAGCGAAGACGGTGCCGAGCAGATGTAGGCCAGCGGAGGTGTCGGCGCTGGAGCGAACGGTGCGGCCCTGTCTGGTCTGCGCACGCGAACGGCGACCCGCCGCGCCCTCACCGACGCCTGGCACCTCCCAACGTGGCGGTGTCACAACGGATGTCGTGGGTGTGCCGGTGCGCCCCGCGCGCGCGGACGGCGACCGCCCACCACCGGGCCCGCCGCTCGGCGAATCCGGACCATCGTCATCGGGACCACGTCCGTCCGCATCATCGTCGGGGCCTGCACCATCCGGGCCACCGTTGCCATCCGCGTCCAGGTGGTCGATCAGGCCGGTGTCATCGCCATCGCTCGGACCGCCATCAGATGCCGCATCGTCCTGATGGTCACTCGGACCCGCGTTGTCGGCAGCGCTCGGGCTGCCATCGGATGCCGCATCGTTCGGATGGCTGTCCGCGCCGTCGTCCCCCGAACTCGACTGCTCCAATTCGTCACGCCCACCGGACTTTTCGGCCCGCGCGGCCTCTTCCCCTGCCTCGCGCATCGCCTCATCCAGCTGCTCTTCGCTGATCCCCGGCTCATCGAAGGGATCCCGACGCCGCCGATGCGGCAGTGCCAGCTCAGCGGCGACGCGCACATCCTCCTCGGCCACCGCATCCGCCCCACGCCAAGCCGCATGCGCGGTAGCGGTTCTGGCCACCACCAGATCCGCCCGCATCCCATCGACATCGAAAGATGCACACAGCGCGGCAATCCGCCGCAGCTCGACATTGTCGAGTGCGACAGCGGCGACCCGATCGCGGGCCGTGAGAATCCGCTCGGCCACTTCCCGATCGGCGGCGGCATAGCGCCCCGCGAACCCGGCCGGATCCGCCTCGTAGTCGAGGCGACGTCGCACCACCGCCATCCGGATGTCCACATTCCGCGAGGCCGCAACGTCGACGGTGAGCCCGAATCGGTCCAGCAGCTGCGGCCGCAGCTCACCCTCCTCCGGATTCATGGTGCCGACCAGCACGAATCGGGCGGGGTGCGAATGCGAGACCCCATCGCGCTCGATATGCACCCGCCCCATGGCCGCGGCGTCGAGCAGGACGTCGACCAGGTGGTCGTGCAGCAGATTCACCTCGTCGACGTAGAGCACACCGTGATGCGCGGCCGCCAGCAGCCCGGGCCTGAACGCCTGCTCACCATCGCGCAGCACCCGCTCCAGATCCAGCGATCCGACCACCCGGTCCTCGGTGGCGCCGACGGGTAGTTCGACCAGCCGAGCGGGCCGCGCACCGGTCTCATCGACAACGGGCGGCAGTAACTGCGCAAGTGCCCGCACCACAGTCGATTTCGCGGTCCCCTTCTCTCCGCGCACCAACACGCCGCCGATCCCGGGATGCACCGCACACAGGATCAGCGCCAGCTGCAACCGTTCCTGCCCGACCACCGCCGAGAAAGGGAATCCCGCAGCACCGTCGGTATCCGGACGCGGACCGGTCAGCGAGGGGGCATGCGGCGCGGTTTCCATATGGGACAGGGACACGTCCCAACTGTATTCGCGCCGGAACCACCACCCGGCAGCACCCTCCACCGGCCCGCACCGTGCCGCCGAGCCGCGCCATCCGGCGCGCCTGTCGATCGGCACCCCTGCGGCGAGACCGCGCTCCCCAGCGACCAGCTCGCAAGCCCGCCACGCGCCCCCAGCACCGGCTCGCATGCCCCCGCCTCCCCCAGCAACCCATCCACATGCCCGCGTCTGCACGCGCCCCCAGCGACCACCTCGCACAAGCTGACACCATTGCGCGAGGCGCTCACGATCTACCCGACAGCCAGCATCAGCCCCTACGCATCGGCAGATGCATAATGCCGTCTTCCTCGAACTCATCGCCATCGGGCTTGAACCCGAACTTGGCGTACATATCGACCAGGTACGTCTGCGCACTCAGCCGCACCGTCGCCGACCCCGCCTCGGCGAGCGCCGCCTGCACCAGCCGAGTGGTGTAGCCATGCCCGCGCGCCGGAACCGCGGTGCACACCCGCCCGATGCGGAACGATTTCACGCCGTTCTCGTGCTCCTCGAGCAAGCGCAGCGTCGAAATGACCTCACCCTCGTCATCGAGCCAGAAATGGCGCGTCTCCGGCAGCAGGTCGAGACCGTCCAGCTCCGGATACGCGCATTTCTGTTCGACGACAAAGACTTCGACGCGAAGCTTCAACAGCTGGTACAGGGTGGCGGTGTCGAGATCGAGCGCCCAGGACCGTTTGAGTGCAACCGTTGACATCATCGCGTCTTGCTATCACAACTAGGCGATCGGCGCGACCCCTACAGCTTGAGCGTGTTGTCCGACACGCCGTTCAGGTTCAGGGTTTTGGTCGACCAATCCCAGACCTCCTGGAACAGCGCCTGGTTTTCCGAGAGCTTCACGCCCAGCGAGGGCACCATTTCCTTCAGCTTCGGCGTCCAGTCGGCGTACTCACGCGGGAAGCAGCGCTGCAGCACGTCGATCATGGCGCTCACACCGGTCGACGCGCCGGGCGAGGCGCCGAGCAGACCCGCGATTGTGCCGTCCTCGGCGGCGATAACCGCGGTGCCGAACTCGAGCACACCGCCTGCACCCTTGCGCCGGATCACCTGTACGCGCTGTCCCGCGGTGATCAGCTCCCAGTCGTGTCCATCCGCGCGCGGCATGAACTCCGTCAGGGTGGCCACCTTGCCCGCCTCGGACTTGAGCAGCTCGCTGATCAGGTACTTGGTCAGGCCGAGTTCGGTGACGCCGACGCCGAGCAGCGAGAAGATATTGTTCGGCTTGACCGACTTGAACAGGTCGGTGTTCTTACCGTCCTTGAGGAACTTCGGCGTCCACCCGGCGTACGGCCCGAACAGCAGTCCGGGCTTGCCCTTGATAATGCGAGTGTCCAAGTGCGGCACCGACATCGGCGGCGCGCCGACCGCGGCCTTGCCGTAGACCTTGGCCTCGTGCTTGGAGATCAGCTCCGGGTTGGTGCAGCGGATGAATTGGCCGCTGATCGGGAAGCCACCAAAACCCTTGGCCTCTTTGATACCCGACTTCTGCAGCAGCGGCAGCGCACCACCACCGGCGCCGACGAAAACGAATTTGCTGATGAGCGTGCGGGTTCGGCGGGTGCGCAGGTTGCGCACCTTGACCAGCCAGGAGCCGTCGGCCTGCTTGCTGAGGTCGCGGACCTCGTGGCCGAAGGCCAGATCCACCCCGCTGCGGCCGAGGTAGGCCAGCAGTTCGCTGGTGAGCGAACCGAAGTCGATATCGGTGCCCTCATTGGTCCAGTTGAGCGCGATCGGATCGGAGAAGTCACGGCCCTTGGCCATCAGCGGTAGTCGCTTCGCGAATTCGTCCGGGCTGTCGATGTATTCCATGGTGGCGAACAGCGGGTGCCGCGACAGCGCCTCGTAGCGCTTGCGCAGGTAGTCCACATTGTCCGCGCCGTGCACGAAGCTGACGTGCGGGATGGGGTTGATGAACGCGCCGGGATCGCCGAGGATGCCGTTCTCCACGCCGTAGGACCAGAACTGGCGCGAGACCTGGAAGCGCTCGTTGATGTCGATGGCCTTGCTGATATCGACCGACCCGTCCGGATTCTGCGGGCTGTAGTTGAGTTCACACAGTGCGGAGTGTCCGGTGCCCGCGTTGTTCCACGGATCGCTGCTCTCGGCGGCGGCGGCGTCGAGCCGCTCGAACAGGGAGATCGACCATTCCGGCTGCAACTGCCGAAGCAGTGCGCCGAGGGTGGCACTCATGATCCCGGCACCGATGAGTACTACATCGGTCTTTTCAGTCATGGCAGCGTTCGGCACGGGTAGATCGACTTCCTTGTCCTTCTGCGCACGCCCACCCCCACGGTGGGCCTGCTGGGCACGGGCGCTATGTGGTTGTTCGCGAGTCCTGCGTGACTCGGCGGAAGTAGGTTACCCGCCGTTCACCTACGCCCAATTGTGCACCTCAGCTGTTCGAAGCCCGACAGCGAACTTGCCGAATGTGACATAGATTCCTTCCCGGGTTCGATCTTCGATCCGGCGCAGACGTCGCCTAGATTGGTCCTTGTGACGAACGAAGCCCCGCTCAGCGTGTCCGATATCACGGCTGCGGCCGCCGAGCGGTGGACGCCGGACGTCCTCGGTGCGGGCTATCAGCAGCGAACCCTGCTGCTCGGTCCGGACCCCGACGGTGAAGGCGAGGCGGTCGCCACCCTCGTGCGGTACATCCCCGATACCGCTGCCACCGCCACCGAACCCGCGGTGCTGTACCTGCACGGGTTCACCGACTACTTCTTCCAGCAGCATCTCGCCGAACACTTCGCCGAGCGCGGGCATCGCTTCTACGCGCTCGATCTGCGCAAGTGCGGTCGCTCGCTGCGCGACGGCCAGACACCGCACTACGTGACCGATCTGGCGCTCTACGACGCCGAACTGAACGAATCGCTGCGGATCGTTCAGGAGGAGGCGGGCGAGCACGTGCTGGTGGTCGCGCATTCGACCGGCGGCCTGATCGCCTCCCTGTGGCTGGACCGGCTCAACAAGGCGACGGGCACGGCCGCGTCGGGCATCGTCGGCCTGGTCCTCAACAGCCCCTGGTTCGACCTGCAGGGCCCGTCGTACTACCGGACCATCGGCACCCCGGTGATCAAGGCGCTGGGCCGGTTCCGCTCGATGTTCGAACTACCCGGCGGCAAGATCAGCTCCTACGGCGACAGCCTGCACCGCAGTGTGGCGGGCGAATGGGATTACAACCTGGATTGGAAGCCCCTGGCGGGGTTCCCGGTCCGGCTCGGCTGGCTGCGGGCCATCCGCAATGGGCATGCCAAGCTGCAGGCGGGTCTATCGGTCGGCGTGCCCGCGCTGATTCTGCGTTCGCGCATTACGAAATTCGCGCGCCAGTACGGTCCGGCCGTCGACGTGGCGGATGCAGTGCTCGACGTGAGGCAGATTCAACGCTGGTCCGGCTGCCTCGGTGACCGGACCAATATCGTCCCCATCGACGGCGCGCGCCACGATGTGTTCCTGTCTTCGGCCGAACCGCTGGCCAAGGCCTTCGCCGAACTCGACAGCTGGCTGGACTGGTTGGTGGTCTTCCGCAAGAAGACCGCCGATTCACCAGAGGCTGGTGCGTAGCACGATCTCGGTGGCCAATTCGTGGTCGGCCTCGGTCGCCACATTGTCGACGTCGATCTCCACGACCCGGAATTCGCCGTAGACGTAGCGCCCGGACGAGTCCGCGACCGAGCGGGCCAGATTCTTGGTGACCAGCACCGTGGCGGCCACCTCCACCGGCCGACAGTTCGGGTCCAGCACTGTGCCATCGGCGGCAGGTACCGCAGGATGGCCGCGATCGGCCACCACAAGGCTGATGAACCGGCCGAACCCACCCGCGCAGACCTGCCAGGCCAGCGTCGCGCCCACACCCCGTCCGGCGACGTTCACCCACGGAACGCCCAGCTCGTCGAGGATGGCGTACACGCCCGCCGGATCCAGGTCCGCCACCGATTCCACCGCTATCGTGCGCAGGTCCGAGGTGTGCAAACGCGCACATACCTGGTCGTAGACGTCGACCGGATCACCGGCGTCGGGCAACAGCAGCACGCTGTGCCGAGACTCCGGGCCGTCGACCCGCACGGTCCATGCCCGGTCACCGACTGTGATCCGCCGAGATTTCATGCCGGAGTACGGTACACGCCTCAATTGAACGGAACCGCGTGTCACTTGCCTGCGCGTTAGGGACATGAACATTCCGGTTATCCGCCACGGTGCGAAATCACCGTAGTGTGCTGCCGATTCCCAGGCCGGACACGATGGTAGGCAGCTCGGCCGGTACACCGTCGGTGAGCACGCGCTCGATCGCGGCGATATCGAGATGATCTTCGATCAGGTCGGCGAGGAGGTCGAGCTGGGCCGAGCGGATCGCCGCTACCGAGGTGTCGTCGGCGACGATGAAATCGTGACGGCGCGCCTGTGCGGCAACCTCGCGCAGCCAGCTGCGGCGGAACTCGTCCGATTCCAGCAGGCCGTGCAGATGCGTGCCCCAGATCGCGCCGTGGGCACTGCCCTCGGGTTCGCATCCGTTCAGCTCCAGCCAGGCCGGATCACCGGTGCGCCCGACCCGACCATGATGGATTTCGTAGCCGTGCACGGGAATTCCGTTGCCGATGCCGCGCCCGGTGCTGCGCCGCAGCATCTTCGGGTCGGCGAATTCGATCTCGAGATCGAGCAGACCCAATCCCGCGACCGTCCCCGCATCGGATTCGACGCGATCCACGATGCGAGCGCCGAGCATCTGATAGCCGCCGCAGATGCCGAGGACCGGCCGCCCCGCGGCAGCCCTGGCACGCAGCCCATCGGCGATTCCGGTGCGCCGCAACCATTCCAGATCCGAGACCGTCGCCTTACTGCCCGGCAGCACCACCAGATCGGCATCGGCCAGCCGCGACGGGTCGCTGACCCAGCGCACCGCGACACCCGGCTCACAGGCCAGGGCCTCGATATCGGTGGAGTTGGAGATGCGCGGCAGGCGGATGGCGGCGACGGTGAGCCATTCGGCGCCGAGCGGCGGGCGGGGACGGCCGACCGGTGCGTCGGCGACGGTGCCGAGCGAATCCTCCGCGTCGATCCACAGTTCGTCCGCGTACGGAATGACGCCCAGCGTGGGGCGGCCGGTCAACTCGGTGAGCCGATCGAGTCCGGGGCGCAGCAGTTCGACATCGCCGCGGAACTTGTTGACGATGAAGCCGCGGATCAGTTGCTGATCTTCGGGTTCCAACACCGCCACCGTGCCGAACAGGTGCGCGAGCACGCCGCCGCGGTCGATATCGCCGACCACGAGCACCGGCAGTCGCGCCGCCCGCGCCAGACCCATATTCGCCAGATCGGTGGCGCGCAGATTGATCTCGGCGGGCGAACCGGCACCCTCGCAGATCACCACATCGAATTCGGCGCGCAGCGAATTCAGTTCGGCGGCAACGACTTCGCGCAGATCCCGACGATGCTGGAAGTAGTCGCTGGCACCGACGGTGCCGATGGCCTTGCCGCGCACCACCAGCTGTGAGCGGCGGTCGCTACCGGGTTTGAGCAGCACCGGATTGAACCGCACGCTCGGCTCCAGCCCACATGCCGCCGCCTGGAGCGCCTGCGCGCGGCCGATCTCGCCACCGTCGAGCGTGACCACCGAGTTATTGGACATGTTCTGGGCCTTGAACGGCGCGACGTGTATCCCGCGCCGGGCCAGCATCCGGCAAAGTCCGGCCACCACAACGCTTTTCCCGGCGTCGGAGGTCGTTCCGGCGACCAGCAGCGCGCCCTTCAGCTCGCCGGTCACGGCAGCTCGGTGCACGTGCTCACCGCATCCCCGTCAGGCGCGGCCACGCGCACAACGGCAAGCTCGGAATTTCGGCACCCGACTCCTCGACGGCACAACAGCGCACGCCTCGAACCGCGCGGCTCACCCGTCACGGCAACGTCAGAATTTCGGCGCCCGTCTCCGTCACGACCAGCGTGTGTTCGAACTGCGCGGTCCACTTGCGGTCCTTGGTGACCACGGTCCAGCCGTCGTCCCAGATCTCGTAATCGATGCCGCCGAGGTTGATCATCGGCTCGATGGTGAAGGTCATACCGGGCTCGATGACCGATTCCACGGCGGGCTGGTCGTAGTGCAGGATGACCAGGCCGCTGTGGAAGGTGGGGCCGACGCCGTGGCCGGTGAAATCGCGCACCACGCCGTAGCCGAATCGGTTGGCGTAGGACTCGATCACCCGCCCGATCACATTGAGCGCACGGCCCGGCCGAACCGCCTTGATGGCACGCATGGTCGCCTCGTGCGTGCGCTCGACCAGCAGCCGCACCTCCTCGTCGACATCACCGGCCAGGAAGGTCTTATTGGTGTCGCCGTGTACGCCATCGATATAGGCGGTGACATCGATATTGACGATGTCACCGTCCTGGATCACCGTCGAGTCCGGAATGCCGTGGCAGATCACCTCGTTCAGCGAGGTGCAGCACGACTTCGGAAAACCCTTGTACCCCAATGTCGATGGGTACGCGCCGTGATCACACATGTACTCGTGCGCGATCCGGTCCAGCTCATCGGTGGTGACGCCGGGCGCCACCGCCCGGCCCGCCTCCTCGAGTGCCTGTGCCGCGATCTTGCCCGCGAGCCGCATCTTTTCGATGGTCTCGGCGGTCTGCACCCAGGGCTCGCGCCCCTCGTTCACGGTCTTCTTCCACGCATACTCCGGACGCTCGATCGAGCGTGGAACTTCACGGGTGGGCGAAAGCGTGCCGGGAACAAGTGGCTGACGGGTACGCACAGACATGGAACAAGACTATCCGCACCGGCCATCGCGCACCGTCCGTCCCCGCGCCCGACCTGGCCATGAGCATATGGCCATCCGATGGAATAGTTTCGGACCATGGTCCGTTTAGGCTAGTGGTTGACATAGAAACTACACAGGAACAGGACTCGAGCTGTGGAACTGGGACTCACGACCTTCGCGGAGCTGTACCCGGTCGGCGACCGACCGGCGCCCACCGCGGCCGAACGGCTACGCGAGGTGGTGGACGAGGCAGTCGCCACCGAACGCGCCGGACTCGACGTCTACGGCGTCGGCGAACATCACCGCAAGGACTTCGCAGCATCCGCGCCCGCGGTCGTGCTCGCAGCGATCGCGGCGCGCACCGAGCGCATTCAACTGACCAGTGCGGTGAGCGTGCTGAGCTCGGATGATCCGGTACGGGTGTACCAGGATTTCGCCACGCTGGACGGCCTCTCGAACGGCCGCGCCGAACTGATGGCCGGGCGTGGTTCGTTCACCGAGAGCTTTCCGCTGTTCGGATATGACCTGAGCGACTACGACGAGCTCTTCGAGGAGAAGCTGGCACTGCTGCTGCGCATTCGCGCGGATGAGCCGGTGACCTGGAACGGCAAATTCCGTGCTCCCCTGCGCGATGCAGTGATCTACCCGCGCACGGACAACCGGCCGCTGCCGGTCTGGATCGCGGTCGGCGGTAGCCCGGAATCCGTGGTCCGCGCCGGACTGCTCGGCCTACCGCTGGCGATCGCGATCATCGGCGGCCAACCTGCACACTTCAAGCCGCTGGTGGATCTCTACCACCGTGCGCTCGAGGAGGGCGGGCACGAGAAGCAGTCGGTGGCGGTGCACGCGCACGGCTATATCGCCGATACCGATGAGCAGGCGGTCGCTGATTTCTATGAGCCGTACGCCGTGGCCATGAGCACCATTGGGCGCGAACGCGGTTGGGGTCCGATGACCCGCCCGCAGTTCGATGGCATGCGCTCGCAAAGCGGTTCGCTGTTCGTCGGCACGCCCGACTACGTGGCCGAGAAGATCGCCGACATCCGCGACACCCTGGGCCTGGACCGTTTCATGCTGCACACCAGCGTCGGCACGCTGCCGCACGAAAAGGTGCTGCACAATATCGATCTACTCGGCACAAAGGTCGCACCGCAGATCGGCTGACACCCCATTCACGAGGTGGGCAAGCGGATCTCCGGATCATGCTGCTGGAGCAGGGATTGCGGTGCCGGAAGTGCGGTGACGATCCCCAGATCCGGTCGCGCACAAGCGTAGAAGCGGTCCCTGGCTTCCGAGGCCGTCGCGAGTGCACACCGAACGGTCTCCGCGGAGATCGATTCATCGGTGTGCAGCACCCGCAGTTCCCATACCTTCTGCTGCCAGGCTCGCGCGGCCGAAACCGTCGGACCGTCCGCGAGCAGGAGTATCGCTTCGAGCAGATCCGCGCGCTCGTCCTCGGCCGAAACCAGCAGCGGCCAACCTTCGGATACGGCCAATGTTTCATGCCCCGGCCACAATTGCGGATGTCTGGCCGCCGCCATCTTTGTGTGCAGACGAACCTCATGTTTGATCGCGGCGGCGAAGGCGACGTACGCCTCTCGCCGAGCCCCATCCCAACGCGTCGCATGCTGGCGGTCCCACTGCAAACGATCCTTGCGGATATTGAAGTAATAACCGAACCATGCCGAGGTCGCACCGGTCACGATCGCGATCGCGGCATATTCAATCACATCATGAGTTGGGTTATGGTGGTATTAGGATTAGTAACCCTATCTATTTCCCCAGCTTTTTTAAATAGTGAACACGGTATCGGC
>NZ_JBEXLC010000059.1:0-51984 GCF_040609795.1 Nocardia sp. NPDC004604 | reverse complement strand
CGCAGGCCCTTGAACCCAAGGGCCTGCGCGACCATCATTCGGCCACGTTCGACAGACCCCGGCCCCAGGGTTGGATACCGCAGGAGTTATCTGGACGCGGCACTACGGTGCGAGCAGCTTGAGTACGACGGGGCGCGAGAGCGTGCCCGAGACCTGCCTTGCGAGTTGGTTGGCGCTGGTGCCCTCGGCGTGTGCGGCGCGCAGGGCGGCGGCGAGTTCGTCGCGGGCCGCGTCGGCGGTGGCTTGGGCCTCGCGTAGGCGTTGGGCGGCGCGGTCGACCGGGTTGGTCGCTGCGGTGTCGGCTGCCGGGGTCGGTTCGTCGATCGAGTTGGATTCGTCAACCGGGGCGGCCGATTCGGTGGTCAACTCGTTGACCGGTTCGCGGTGGGGCACCGATTTGTCGCGCTGCATGGCCGCTCGGGCGAACTCCATCATGAATTCGCGGGTCGCGTCGCGGTTTTCGGCGTCGGCGCCGAGCAGTAGGCGGGTGGTCTGGGGGACCGCGAGACTCCAATTGGACAGGCCGCACAGGGCGATCAGGAGTCGGCCCGCGTGGCTCTCGTCGACGTCGAACTGCTCCTTGGCGCGGTCGAATTTCCGCAGGTAGTGCTGGGTGCGCCAGCCATCGATATCGTGCGCGTCGGTGCCGCGGTGCAGGCCCTCCCAGAGCAAAAGCCGCAGCAGTTGCGGATTTTCGCGGTGGTAGTCGAACAGCTTGCCCACGTACTCGCCGGGTTCGGTACTGGCCAGCGGCTGGACCACGTCCATGAATTCGCGCATGGTGTCGATCAGGATGACGTCGAAGAGCTTGTCCTTGCTGCCGAACAGGCCGTAGATGCGCTCCTTGTTCACCCCGGCCGCCTCCGCGATCCGGTCCACCCGCGCGCCAGCCAGGCCGTATTCGGCGAATTCGTCACGCGCGGCGCGCAATAGAGCCTGCTTGGTCGCATCGCTCCGTTTCATCGTGACCGTCATGGCCATGATTTTACCATCTCGTCAAACCAACTATTTGGTTGACAACCGGCTCGGCGCAGGCCTACCTTCATCGCTATGGCAACGCCGACTCTTCAGCTTCCGGCCGGTATTCCGGCCAAGGCACGCACTCGCAGCACGTCACCACGTGCGCACACCGGGCGTACCCTTCCCTTCTTCGTCCTGTCCGCCCTGCTGGCCACCGGCCAGATGTATATCCCGATTCCCCTTTTCGCGGCCATGAAAGCGGACTGGAACGTGGGCGCTGGGGTCATGACCTGGATCATCAGTGCCTTCGCCTTCGGCTATGCCGGTGGCTTCGTGCTGTTCGGCCCGCTGTCGGACCGCTACGGCCACCGCCGTGTGCTGGTCACCGGCATGATCGTCGCAGCGGTGGTCACACTGTTGACCGGTCTATCGCTCAGCGCACCGATCGCGGTCGGTCTGCGGGTTGCCCAGGGCCTCGTCGTCGGTTCGATTCCACCGGCGATCATGGCCTATATCGCCACCCGCATCGCTCCGGCGCATCGCGCGGTGGTCACCATGTCGGTGGCCACATCCTTCCTCGCCGCGACGGTCTTGGCGCAGATCGCCTCGCAGGCCGTTGTCGCCGCATTCCCCTGGCGCACCATGTTCATCGGCTCGGCCGTCGTCTTCGTGGCGCTCGCCTTCGTCCTGCGCGCAGTCATGCTCGACGATGCGCCGACCGGCCGGGACAAGCCGCTGGTGCACAGCTATGCGGCGATCCCCGCGGTGCTGCGCATCAAGGCGCTGCTGCCGATGCTGGCCGCTGGCGCGCTGAGCATGGCGGTAATGGTCGGGGTGTACACTGGCATCGAAATCACCGGTCTGGTCAAGGGTTCCGGCGAACTGCTCGCGCTGCGGGCAGGTGCGCTGCCGGTGATGTTCGCACTGCCGCTGCTGGCCATCCCGCTCTCGCGCCTGACCAAGCCGGGCCAAATGGTGCTCGGTGTGCTGGTCGCCGCGACCGCCATGGTGATCGCCACCTTCGAGGGCACCCACCTCGCGGTGCTGACCATCCTGCTCGCGGTGCTGGTCGGCGGCCTCGGCGTCATCGCACCGGCGGTCCTGCAGACCGCAGGGGAGTTGGGTGGCCAAGCGCGCGCCGCCGCCTCCTCGGTCGCCATGTTCAGCTTCTACGTCGGCGCGACCGCCGGACCGCTGGTCGCCGCTGCCGCTGCGCCACACGGCTTTTCGGTCCTGGCATGGACACTGGCCATACTCCTGGTCGCGGCACTGGGCCTGACCCTGTTCGGGGTGCGAATCCAGCATTCGGCACTACCCGCATAGCCAACCAGCGAACCACCAAGGCCGACATCGGAATCCGCCGATGTCGGCCTGGTGCATTCCGGACCCCCACCTTCCGCCTGAGTGGCCGGTGGCGCATTGCTCGTGCGGGTGGCGCACAGCGCGTGCCGGTGTCGCATTGCTCGTGCCAGTATCGCGTAGCGCGTGCCGGTGCATTGCCCGTGCGGGTGCCGCATAGCGCGTGCTGCTACCGCATAGT
Organism: Nocardia sp. NPDC004604; assembly: GCF_040609795.1. Taxonomy (NCBI): domain Bacteria; kingdom Bacillati; phylum Actinomycetota; class Actinomycetes; order Mycobacteriales; family Nocardiaceae; genus Nocardia; species Nocardia sp. NPDC004604. The sequence goes on along the minus strand of NZ_JBEXLC010000059.1, from coordinate 49,484 downwards.
GTGTGAGTTCTGCGCGATACTCATCGGCTGTGCGGCGCTGTCAGCGGTGTCCCCGTGCGGCGTGCGCAGCGGCCTCACTTGAGGACGTAGGGGGAGACCGAGCTGCGGTGTTCGCTGATGTCGAGGACCTTGCCGAGTGGTGGGAAGGCGCGCTGCGGGCAGTTGGCGCGTTCGCAGACGCGGCAGCCCGCACCGATCGGGGTGGCCTTGGCCTCGTCCAGATCGATGCCATCGGCGTAGACGACCCGGCCCGCGTGCCGCAGTTCGCAACCCAGGCCGATCGCGAAGGTCTTGCTGGCCTGGCCATATCGGGTCGCGCGGCGCTCGACGGTGCGGGCGACCCATAGGTATTTGCGCCCGTCGGGCATCTGGGCGATCTGGGTCATGATCTTGCCCGGATAGGCGAAGGTCTCGTAGACATTCCACAGCGGGCAGGTGCCGCCGCTGGCGGAGAAGTGAAAACCCGTGGCGGACTGGCGTTTCGACATATTGCCCGCCCGATCCACCCGCACGAATGAGAACGGGACCCCGCGCAGCTTGGGGCGCTGCAGGGTGGAGAGGCGATGGCAGATCGTCTCGTAGCTCTGGGTGAAGAAGGCCGAGAGTCGCTCGATATCGTATCGGAAATCCTCGGCGACCTCGTGAAAGTGCGTGTAGGGCAGGACCGTTGCTGCCGCGAAGTAGTTGGCGAGGCCGAGCATGGCCAGCTTGCGGGCGTCCTCGGAGGTGAAATTGCCCTCCTCCACGAGCTTTTCGAGCAGGTCCCCGCATTCGAAATAGGCGAGTTCGGCGGCGAGTTTGAAGGTGCGCTGGCCGCCGGACAGATGCGGCGCGATCTCGAGTCGCTGGGTCTGCAGGTCGTAGCGGTGCAAAACGCCCTCGCCGAGATCGATCCGCTCGACAATGCTCACATCGTGTGCGCGCAACCGGCGGGCGATCTCGCTGTTCGCATCGCCGCCGTGGAAGCGGATGCGGGCGGTGAGTTCCTCTGCGGCGGCATCCAATTCGTGGATGTAGTTCTGCCGCTGGTAGAAGAAGTCGCGCACCTCCTCGTGCGGTTTGCTGATCGTCGCGCTGCCGGAGCCGTCGGCGAAACGGTCCTCGGTGGCGGCGGCCAGCTGTGCGGAGGTATTGCGGTACCGGTTGTGCATATTGACCAGTGCCCGCGCCATGCTCGGATGTGCGGAGACCATATCCGCGATCTCCTGGGTATCGGCCTCGATGCCGAGCTCCTGGTCCATGACGACCTCTTGGAGTTCGGCGATGAGCCGGGTGTCGTCCTGGGAGGAGAAGAAGGTCGCGTCGACGCCGAACACTTCGCTGATCCGCAGCAGCACCGGCACGGTGAGCGGGCGCACATCGTGTTCGATCTGATTGAGGTAGCTCGCCGAGATCTCCAGCTTCTGGGCGAGTGAGACCTGGCTCAGCCCTCGTTCGGTCCGCAGCTGGCGAAGCCGCGCCCCGACGTAAGTCTTGGCCACCCGTTCAGTTTATGAGGGCATTCGCAACTGTGCCAATGGGCAATTAGCAGCAGTGCTGAGCGATATGTCACACCGCCGGGTTACCGTCGACTGGTGCTGTTCTCGGATGTCGTGCAGGCCTCGGAGACCGTCCGTGCGACCCGGTCCCGTAAGACGAAGATCGCCACCTTGGCCGCGCTATTGACCGAGGCTGCCCCGGATGAGCTCGCGCCGGTGGTCTCCTGGGTGTCCGGTGAATTGCGGCAGGGGCGCATCGGCACCGGTTGGCGCACGCTCACGAACCTCAACTGCGAGCCGAGTGATCTTGCGACGCTGACGGTTTCGTCGGTGGACGGCATGTTGAGCGAGTTGGCCACCACATCCGGTCCCGGCTCGGCGAACCGGCGCAGGGACCTGCTCACGGCATTGTGGAGCGCCGCCACCGCCGAGCAGCAGGCCTTCCTGATGCGCCTGCTCGGTGGTGAGTTGCGCCAGGGTGCGCTCACCGCAATCGTCGCCGAGGCGGTCGCCGTGGCCGCGGCGGTGCCGATCGAGCTGGTCCGGCGGGCGTACATGCTCTCCGGACAGCTACCCGTCACGGCCGTCGCCGCGCTGACCGGTGGGGTCGACGCGCTGAGCGAGTTCCGGCTCGAGGTCGGCCGCCCGATCCAGCCGATGCTCGCCGCACCCGGTGCGTCGCTGGACGAGGTGATGGCCGAATTCGGCGATGAGGTGAGCGTCGAGCACAAACTCGACGGCGCGCGCATCCAGGTACATCGCCAGAACTCGCGGGTCTGGGTGTTCACCAGGACGCTTCGCGATATCACCGCGAGCGTGCCGGAACTGGTCGACCTGGTCGCCCAGCTCGATTGCACGAGCGTGGTGCTGGACGGAGAAACGTTGGCGCTCACCGACTCCGGGCGGCCGCGTCCGTTCCAGGAGACGATGAGCCGCTTCGCCGAGGTCAGCTCGACCAGGGAACTGCTGCTGCACCCGTACTTCTTCGACTGCCTGCATCTGGACGGTGAGGATCTGCTCGACGTCCCGCTGTTCAAGCGCCGCACGGCACTGACCAAGGTGGCGGCCGCGCACAGCATCCCGGCGCTGATCCGGCCCGATGCGGAGGCCGCCGCCGAATACTTCGACGGTGCACTGGCTGCCGGGCACGAGGGTGTGATGATCAAGTCATTGACCGCGCCCTATGCCGCGGGCCGCCGCGGCCGGGCCTGGCAGAAGATCAAGCCGACGCACACCCTCGACCTGCTGGTACTCGGCGCCGAATGGGGATATGGACGGCGCACCGGATATCTGTCGAACCTGCATCTCGGCGCGCGCGATCCGGAAACCGGTGACCCGGTCATGGTCGGCAAGACCTTCAAGGGCCTCACCGACGCACTTCTGCAATGGCAGACCGCCGAATTCCCGCGCCACGAGCGCGCCCGCGATGAATACACCGTCTATCTCTGGCCCGAGCTCGTCGTAGAGATCGCCCTCGACGGCGTCCAGGTGAGCCCCCGCTATCCGGGCGGCGTAGCCCTGCGCTTCGCCCGCGTCGTTCGATATCGCCCGGATAAGACCGCGGCCGATGTCGACACCATCGAAACGGTTCGCGCTCTGCTGCCGTAATGTGCGCTGCCGCGGTTGATCGCGCGCAACTGCGGTTATTGTGCGCTCTTGCCCTGTCGCAATCGCGCATCGCTGCATGGTGATGCGCAGGTCGTCGATATCGATGACGCGCCGATCGACGCCGCTGCAGTCCAGCACCCCGGAGCCGATGCGACCGACCGCCAGTTTCGCCACCCGCCGGTCCGCGCCGGTGATGGTGCGCTGTTGTTGTGATGGTGCACTGCTGTTGTGATGGTGCGCAGTTGTCGTGATCGTGCACTGCTGTCGTGATCGTGCACTGCTGTCGTGATGGTGCGCTGCTGTCGCAATCGGACCTGTCCGAATCAATATGCGGACCATGGCGTTCGGTTCCAGGTACACGCTGGTACGCCGACACCGGTCGGCTGCTCGGACTGCGGCGGGTAGAGGCCGGCTGCACGGTAACGGACCCGGAATCGGTCCCGATAGGCGGCAACCGCGTGGCAATCCTGATCGCGAGTGCCGCACACTGGAGGGGTGACCGCGGACCTCCTGGTACTCCTGATCGTCATTGTCACGGCACTCGCATTCGATTTCACCAATGGCTTCCACGACACCGCCAATGCGATGGCTACCTCCATCGCCACCGGCGCACTGCGACCACGAGTCGCGGTCGCCGTGTCCGCGGTTCTCAATCTGATCGGCGCTTTCCTATCCGTGGCGGTCGCCGCGACGGTGGCCAAGGGCATTGTCCGGCTCGACGCGGTCCAGGGGGAGGCGCTGCTGACCATTGTGTTCGCCGGTCTGGTCGGCGGCATTCTGTGGAATCTGCTGACCTGGCTGTTCGGTCTGCCGTCGAGTTCCTCGCACGCGCTGTTCGGCGGCCTCATCGGTGCCACCATCGCCGCACTCGGCTGGGGCGGGGTGATCTGGGTGCACGGTGCGGACGGTGTACTGACCAAGATCGTGCTGCCCGCCCTGCTGGCACCGATCGTGGCCGCGCTGGTCTCCGCGATCGGCACCTGGGGCGTCTACCGGATCACAAGGAGTTCGGATCCCGACAAGGTCAACGAGGGTTTCCGCTGGGGGCAGATCGGTTCGGCCTCGCTGGTCTCGCTGGCACACGGCACCAATGACGCGCAGAAGACGATGGGCGTCATCTTCCTCGCCCTGGTCGCGCACGGCACGCTGAACAAGAACGACGAGATGCCGCTGTGGGTGATGGCGGCCTGCGCCGTCGCCATTGCGGCGGGCACCTACCTCGGTGGCTGGCGGATCATCCGAACCCTCGGCAAGGGTCTGGTCGAGATCGATTCGCCGCAGGGGCTGGCCGCCGAATCCTCCTCCGCCGCCATCATCCTCACCTCCGCGCACTTCGGGCTGCCGCTGTCGACCACGCAGACCGCCACCGGATCGATCCTCGGTACCGGACTCGGCAAGGGTGCGGAGGAGCGCTGGAGTGTGATGGGCCGGATGGCCGTTGCCTGGCTGCTGACGCTGCCGCTCGCAGGCGTCGTCGGTGCGGTGTGCTGGGCCATCGCGCATACCATCGGCGGGCTGCCCGGGGTGCTGGTGGTGTTCGCACTGCTGATCGTGCTGTCGGTGCTGATGTATCTGCGGTCGCGGCGCGATCCGGTGCATACCGGCAATATCAACGAGTGGCCCGGCGGTGCGGCCGGGGCCGACACGCCCGACGCCGCTGCCGAGCTTGCGAAGGACACCGCCGCAGCCGCGTCGGTCGCTGGGGACGGGCGACACGAGGTGACCGCCGATGGATCGGCGCCGCCCGCCGGGTCGTTCCCGACGGAGTCCAACACATCCGATAGCCGTTCGGCTCAGGTCTGAGGAGGCGCACCGTGCACACACTCGTCACGAATTTGAACGCGCTGTGGAAGGTGACTCTCGCGGGTCTGCTGCTCGGCGCGGGGCTGCCGATCGTCTTCGCCGTCGGGGTGCGGCTCTGGTCGGTCGCCGATGCGGACGGCCGTGCCGCGCAGCGCAACTACCCCGCGCTCGCCGGTGCCTATGCCTGCTTCACGCTGATCATCGCCGCTATTGTCACCGGAATTCTTTACACCGCGAAGGCGTTCCTGGCCGCTAAATTCGGTATTCATCTGTTCGGACAGTAGGAAGGGTGCATCGTGACCGAGTGCAGCGAGGTGTGGCGGTGACCGATCCAGCGAAATCCGCTCAGGTTCGGCCGAATCTGCTCGGCCGGGTCATCGGCTGGCTGCGGGCCGGATATCCGCAGGGGATTCCGCGGTCGGACTATGTCGCCCTGTTCGCGGTACTGCACCGGCATCTGACCGATTACGAGGTGGTCGCGATCGCCGAGGAGTTGGTGGACTCCAATCCGGACAGCCTGATCAGCCACGCCGATATCGAAGCGGCGATCGCGCGGATGGCGATGGAACAGCCGGACGCGCACGATATCGCCAGGGTCGCTTCACATCTGGCGGCAGGCGGCTGGCCGCTGGCGACGCCGTTACCGGGAGATGATCACCAAGATCGCGCATGAGGGCCGTCGGGTGTGCTCATGGCCAACGACTGGCCGGATACCGAATCCCATTGTCCGGCAATGTAATAGCCTCTCATGAGCGGCTGTCACTGTCGAGTTTCATTCGGGTGGAACGACATTCGCTGTGGCATTGGTCTCATGACAGGTAGCAATTCCGGACGATCGACCGATAGTCCGATCGGAGCGCGACGCCGCGCTCCGATTCGAGAAGGAGGTCGATCATGGTGCGGTGGACGAGGAGTTCACGCACGGTACAGCGGCTGCTGATGCAGACCGTTGTCGCCGGGGCATTGGCAATCGCTCCCGCGGCGGCAATCGCGCCCGCGTTCGCAACCCCGGACACCGGCGCCCCGACAGTGGCGCCGACTCCCGCCCCGATTCCCACCCAGGCTCCGATACCCACTCAGGCTCCGATACCCACTCAGGCTCCGGCACCGACCCAACCCGTACCGACGCAGCCCGCCACGCCGAGCCCGGCTCCGCTGCCGACCCCGCCGTCCGACGGCTATGGTCCGGACGGCTACGGTCCCGATGGCTACGACCGCTTCGGTTTCGACCGCTTCGGTTTCGACCACTCGGGCTACGACCGCTCCGGTTTCGACCACTCGGGCTATGACCGCTCGGGCTATGACCGTTTCGGCTACGACAGCAGCGGCTATGACGCATCGGGTTACGACCGTGCGGGCCGTGATCGCTTCGGCTACGACCGCTTCGGCTACGACCTGTCGGGTTACGACCGCTGGGGCCGTGACGCGGCGGGATACGACCGCCTGGGTTGCAGCGTGCGGGGACCGGACCGCCCCGACGCCGACCACGAGGAATGCGAGCGGCAGCGTCAGGCCCGTCCGTCCACCGGCAGCGCCAACTGACCATTTCCCAGGCGATTCACAGCTGGAACGTCAATTATCTCGAGGTTGTCCGAGCAGTATGACGATGTCGGCGAACGGAAGCGGGCTCCGCGGACAGAGCCTTACCCCACGGCTTCCAATTCGTTCGACCCCGGCGGTTCACTGCTCGGACCGTCTTTCCGCTGACCGGCGGCGTCGATCCCTCGCTCGCGCCGCCGGTCCGCAATAACCTCGTCGGAGGCTTGCGGTGACCGCGGCTTCAGCGGGAGCAGCCAGACGATCGCGGCGACGAGCGCGATGGTGGCGAGCAGGGTGTAGGAATCGCCGAGCAGGAATTGCCATGGCGTCCAACGGAATTCCCGACCTTCGGTCTGCGGTACCAGCCAGATCAGCCCCTGGGGCAGCAGTGGCAGTTCCGGATCCCATGATCCGACCCGATCGACCTGTAGCGGCCACGCGAAGACGAACAGATAGATGACCGCGGGAATGCCGATCCGGATGGCGAGCGAGCGATGGCGCAGCGCGTGGATCACCCACAGCAGCGCGGGCACGATCCATACCCAGTAGTGGGTCCAGGAAATCGGCGAGACCAGCAGCATTACCGTGGCCGCGAGCAGTACACCGAGCAATTCGTCACCGCGCAGGTGGGCGATGCGCGCCGCCGCGATTCCGGCGAGTGCGAGCAGACCGGCGCAGACGAACGAGGATGTGGTGTCGTCCCAGGTCGACCATTCCAGACGGCCGAACATGCCATTGATCGACTGATTCTGCACATAGGCGAAGCCGATTCGGTTCTGCGAGGTCGTGGTCGTCGTCCAGAACTGCAGCGCCTGGGGCGGCCGGTACCAGAAGCCGATCGCGACCGTCGCGGCGAAGGTCGCGGCGGCCGTTGCGGCGGCGCGGTACTGGCGGGTGATGAACAGGTAGACGATGAAGACCGCGGGTGTCAGCTTCAATCCCGTGGCGATGCCGATGAGAATGCCCCGATACCGGCTTTCCTTGGGGATGGCCAGATCCGCCAGCACCAATGCCATGAGGATCGCGCTGAGCTGGCCGAATCGAAGGGTCTGCTGGACCGGCTCCAACCAGATCGCGGCCCCGGTGCCCGCGATGCTTATCGCGAGCAAACCTGGTCCGCGCCGGAGCTGCTGCAGCCGCGCGGCGCTCCACACGCTCACGAACAGCGACGTCATCGTCAGAATCGTGACCCCGGTCCCGATGTAGTTGATCGGGAAGCGGGAGAGTTCGGCACAGATCCACGCGGCGAATACGGGGTAGAGGAAGGGCAGGCCGAGTGGGCCGCGGCCGTCGTACAGCAACGTCGGATGCGTCGCCGCGACGGTACCGCCCCACATATAGACCTGTAGATCTATTTGGTGCCAGTACATCTGCCAGTTCGGCCGTAGAAACACCAGCCAGGCGCCGATGGACAGGGATGCGAATACGATTGCGGCACTGAGCGATAACTTGTGCGGGGCCTTCTGCTGCGTCCCCACACCAACAGCGCGCTGTTCTCCTGATTGCAGGATGACAGCCATGGAGTTGTTATTCCTTCATCAGGTGATACAGCTCGAACGGACAGCAAACCTTTAGCTAAACTAAGAGCAATTCAGCCTATCATTACTGATCGCCGATGGCTGCCCGTACTTCCCCCCGAGTGGTGAGGTCTATCCGGCGAGCACGTGCAGCAGATGCTCGACCTCTGACCGGATCGCTGCGCGTGCCGGTTTCAGGTACTTGCGGGGATCGACGATCGTGGGGCCGTCGGCGAAGGTGGTCCGAATCGCCTCGGTGGCAAGGACATTCAGCCGGGTGGCGATATTGATTTTGGTCATGCCGTGCTCGACGGCGGCGCGCAGTCCCGCGTCGGGGACACCGGAGGACCCGTGCAGTACCAGCGGGACCGGCACCTTCGCGGCCAGCCGGGCGATCAGGTCATTATCCAATTCGGCGGTGCGGGTATGCATGGCGTGCGAGGAGCCGACCGCGACGGCCAGGGCGTCCACGCCGGTGGTCGCGACGAATTCGACCGCCTCGTCCGGATCGGTGCGCACCCCCGGCGCATGTGCGCCGTCCTTGCCGCCCACCTCGCCGAGTTCGGCTTCGACGAAGACCTCGCGGTCATGGCACCAGCGGGTGATATCGGCTGTGGCGGAGACATTTTCGGCGTAGTCGAGGGTGGAGCCGTCGTACATGACCGAGCGGATGCCGAGTTCGACAGCTGCGCGGATGAGTTCGAACGAGGTGGCGTGGTCCAGATGTACGGCGATATCGGCGGTGCTGTCGGCGGCGATGCGCAGGCACGCGAGTGCGATCGGGGCCAGGGCGCCGTGGTAGTGCACGGTATTTTCCGAAAGTTGGAGCAGCACCGGCCGTTTCGCCGCTTCGGCGGCTGCCGCGATGGCCTCGGCGTGCTCGAGCGTGATCACATTGAAGGCGCCGAGGCCGCCGGGGCGGGCGGCGGTGATCAGGTCCGGGACGGGTCTGGCTGTCATGCGGGTTTCTCCTGTGGGGTGGTTAGTCGTTCGACGACCACCGTGGGTGCGATGCGGGTGCGCAGGCAGCGGTCGATCTCACCGGCGACCGGAATGACGACCGCGGCCGCGGAGGTGGCCACGGCATCGACGAGGATGGCCGACCAGTCCGGCAGGCCATCCGCATCGGAGAGGGCCGCGATGACCGCGGCGGTCGCGGCATCGCCCGCACCGGTGGGATTTCCGGCGAGCGGTTCGGGCAGTACGGCCGACCACGCGCCCTCGGCGGTGACCACCACCATGCCCTCCGCACCGCGGGTGGCGATAATGGCGCGCACGCCGCTCTCGATGAGCGGCCGTGCGGCCGTGGCGACCTCATCCGGGGTCACCGGGACGCGTCCGGTGAGACGTTCCAGCTCTTCGGTATTCGGCATCAGGATGATGCCGGGGACCTGGGCGGCCAGGCGCAGTGCTTCGCCGTCGACATCACAGATGGTCGGCACGCCCGCGGTAATGGCGGTGCGCGCGATTTCCGCGGGCAGGCCGGGCGCGATGCCGCCCGGCAGTGATCCGGAGATGACCAGGCCGTTGATATCGGGCAGCATTCCGGCCACTCGGACCGAGAGCTGTTCGGCGGCATGCGGATTCGAGACCCGTGCGCCCGGCTCCCATAATGCGGTCGCGGTGCCGTCGCCGGATTCGCTGATCACCACCGTGCGCCGGACCCAGGGCAGTGCGTGCACGAAATCGACCGGCATCTCCAGTTCGGCGGCGGCCGCGAAGGCATGGTCGGAGAAACCCGTTGCCCGAGCGTACTTTCCCAGCTGATTGAGCACCCGCGTCACATTGATGCCCTTCCCGCCGAGGCGCTGTTCGACCGAGCGGACCCGGTGCGCCTGGCCGCGCTCGAAGTGCTCCACGCGGTAGGTCATGTCATAGGCGGGATTCATTGTCACGGTGAGGATCACGTCAACCACTGTCCACGTCTGAGCACCCGGCGCAACTGGAGATTGTCATCGACTATCACCAAGTCGGCGAACAGGTCGGCACGGAGGTCGCCGACATCGGTCGATCCCGCGGCGGCGGCCGGTACCGATGTGGCGGCGAGCACAGCGTCGCGCAGCGGCACACCGCAGGCGTCGACCGCCCAGATGAGGCATTTCAGGAGGTGCGCGGTGCCGCCCGCGATGGATCCGGTGGCCACCCGGGCCACGCCATCGGTGACCCGGACAACCTGCGGGCCGAGCCGATATTCGCCATCGGGCATGCCCGCGGCCTGCATCGCGTCGGTGATCAGTGCGACCTGTCCGGGGGCGGTCGCGAAAACCAATGCACCGAAACCGGGGTCGATATGTACACCGTCGCCGATCAATTCGACGACGGCCTGCCGCCGCGCCGCGGCAACCAGCGCCGCGGCCACCGGACCGGGGTCTCGGTGGTGCAGCGGCGGCATCCCGTTGGCCAGGTGAGTGACCAGAGTGCCGAAGCCATGGGGGCGCATGGCCTGCTGGAAGCGGGTGAAATCGGTATCACTGTGGCCCAGTGACACCACCACACCGCTATCGGAAAGACGTTGGGCCACCTTGTCGAATCCGGGCAGTTCCGGGGCGAGCGTCATTATCCGCAGCGCACCGTCGGCGGCCGCGAGGAGTCGATCGGTCAGCTCGAGATCGGGATCGCGCAGATATCGGGGATCCTGCGCGCCGCACCGTGCCGCCGCCAGAAACGGTCCCTCGGCATGGATTCCGGCGATGGTGCCGTCGACGGCCAGTTCGCGCAGCGTCGCGACCTGCGCGACCATATCCGCCGCGGCGCCGGTGACCACGCTGGCCAGCACCGTGGTCGATCCGTGCGTGTGATGGAATTCGGCGGCCGCGCGCGCCTCATCGGCGTCGACGGTATCGAACCGGTGCCCGAATCCGCCGTGGTTGTGTATGTCGACAAGTCCGGGCAGTACGGTGCCCGAAAATGGCGGCACGCTCGAATCCGGATGCGCGGCAATCCAGTCCGCGAGCGCGGATACCCGATCGATCCGCCCGGCTCGCACCGACACCACGCCGTCGTCGAATTCCGACGTCGCCGATACGATCCGTCCGCGGATCTCGAGCGGGGATGCTTCCGCTCGACCCGCGCTCGCACCAATGCCGGTCATCTGAGAGCTCCCTGCCTGGCGAACAGGGCCGCACCTATGAGTCCCGCGCGAGCGCCGAACTCGCCGAGCACCACCCGCGGTGCCGGTACGACGCGCAGGCGCTCGGCAATGGTGTGCTGCAGTGGTTCGGTGAGGGCGGCTCCGGCTCCGGCCAGTCCGCCGCCGAGGATGATCAACTCCGGACAGCCCGCGTGGATGAGGCCGAGCAGTCCATCGGCCAGCGCGCTGATCGCCTCGCCGACTACGGCTTTGGCATCGGAATCGGTATCGAGCAGTGCGAAGACATCGGCCGCGCTCGCCGTTTCGTGTCCGGTGCGCTGCGCGTAGGCGCGGGCGATCGCGGCGCCCGATGCGACGGTTTCCACGCAGCCGATATTGCCGCAGGGACAGCGCAATCCGTCCGCATGCCGAACCGGGATATGGCCGTATTCGCCGGTCTGCCCGTAGCCGCTGCGCACCAGACGGCCGCCGACGGACAGGGTGCCGCTGATGCCGGTGCCGAGAATGACCACGCAGACATCGTCGTGCCCGCGTCCGGCGCCATAGCGCCATTCGGCCCATCCGGCCGCCGCGACATCGTGTTCGATCAGCACCGGCATGCCCCAGCGGCGGGTGAACCGATCGCCGATGTGCACATCGCGCCAGCCGACATTGCTGCTGAATACCGCGATCGAGCGGACCGGGTCGACGATGCCGGGCAGTAGTACGGCCGCGCGCGCGACGCGATCACGCTGGTCATCGGTCAACTCGGCCAGCAACCGATCGCCGAGGGCGCCCATGGTTTCGAAGGCGGCCGCACCCTGCGGTGTGGCCACGACGCCGGCGGCCAGCACCGTACCGGAGGCGTCGGTGATCTCGCCCTTTATGGTGGTGCCGCCGACATCGAGTCCGAGCACCAGTAGATCCTCGCCCAACACCGGGACCGGTTGCGGCGGTACCACAACCGGTCCCGGCGTCGCTGCGGCGTCCGGCACCGCCGAGCGCACCGCATCCGTGCGGTCCGCGAGATCGTCGCGGTGCACGGTGGTCGGGGGCTGTTCGGTTCCCATCTTCGGCACAGTAGTTCCCGTTTACCGGCCGATCACTGATCCAGCACGACGGAACGGTTGAGGTTGCGCGGATGGTCCGGATCCAGACCCTGGTCGGCGGCGCGCAGCACGCAGAGCTGATGGACGCGGACCAGATCGGCCATCGGGTCGATATCGCGGTGTTCGAAGGTGGCCCCGGTGACCGCCACATCGGCCGCGAAATTCGGGACCAGCGGCCCGAAGGCCCAGACGGCCCGGCCCGGCGCGGAGATGCTGATCGGTCCGTGCCGGTATTCGGTCTGCAGGTAGGACTCGGTCCAGGACTGGCAGGACTCGCGCAGTTTGAGCCCCGCCTCCTCGGCGATCGCGGCCGCGAAGCCCATCCCGACGAAGCTGATCTGCTCGGCCCGGCGCACCGCGGCCAAGGCCTGCGCGGGGTCTTCGGCCAGTACGGCCCGCGCCTGCTCGATGGCCGGACGCAGGTCCTCGCCCAGATGCCAGCGCAGGATGGCCAGTGTGGTGGTGGCGAAGCGGGTCTGCACCACCGACTGTTCGTCGACCTCGTCGATCAGGATCGCATCGCCGAGGTCGAGCACCGGGGTGCCCGGACTGCTGCAGATGACGGTGCGCGGAATGTCGTCCGGGATCGCCCGCATGGCATCGACCACCTCGGTGGTGGTGCCGGAGCGGCAGATGACGAGGTAGCGGTCGTAATCGCGACCGCCGCGGACCTCGCTGGCGGGCCAGGCGTCGGTCAGGCCCTGGCCCGCGGCCTCGCGCAGTGACGCGATGGCGCGGGACATGAACAGCGAAGTGCCGCAACCGATGACGGCGACGCGCTCGCCCGGTTGGGGCAGTACGGCGCGGTTTTCGGCGGCAATGGTCTCGGCGCGGACCCAGTCGTCGGGCTGGGTGGCGACTTCGGCGGCCAGATGAGTCACGGGGGTGGAGTGAGCGGAGATCGGCACGACAACAGAATCACCCCATGTGATCGTTCATGTCAAATTTACGAGCGAATCAGTCACATGTGATCACTATGGGGTCTAGATTGTTGGTCAGTCGATTCGTTCGCTCCATCATCGGCGGTTCAGTCACGCCCGGAGTGAAAATTTGAAAGGTTCTGCTCGTGAAAAGATCCCTCCACGGCGTACTCGCGGGGATCGCGATGGTTACCGGCCTCGCGCTCGCCGTCTCCTCCTGCGGCTTCGGCTCCAAAGACTCGGCCGACTCGGAGAAGACGATCAACTTCCTCGCCCCCAGCTACAGCGACGGCGCCAACGGCACCAAGGCGCTCTGGGACCGCATCATCAACGACTTCCAGAAGCAGAACCCCGACTACAAGGTGAACCTGCAACTGGAGTCGTGGGACTCGATCAACGATGTGGTGAAGACCAAGCTGCAGTCCACCTCCACCACTCCGGACCTGCTGAATATCGACGCGTATGCCAGCTTCGCCGGTGACGGCATGCTCTACCCCGCGTCCGAGGTGGTCTCGCCGAACGTGCTCGCGGACGTGCAGCCCGGCTTCGCCAAGAATGCCTCGCTGAACGGCACGCAGTACGCCATGCCGCTGTTCGCCTCGACCCGCACCCTGTTCTACAACACTGCCCTCTTCGCCAAGGCCGGAGTGACCACGCCGCCCAAGACCTGGGCCGAACTGACCGATGCCGCCAAGAAGATCCAGGCGCTCGGCGGTGACATCTCCGGCTACGGCCTGCCGCTGGGCAGTGAGGAATCGCAGGCCGAGACCTCGCTGTGGACCTTCGGGGCGGGCGGCAACTGGTCCGAGGGCGACAAGATCACCGTGGACACCCCACAGAACCTCGAGGGTGTCAAGGCCATGCGCGCGATCATCGATGCCGGGGTCACCCAGCCGAATCCGGGTGCGACCAACCGCAAGGACGTCATCAATGCCTTCATCCAGGGCAAGATCGGCATGATCGAGGGTCTGCCGCCGACCATCGCCCAGATCGCCGACAAGAATCCGGATCTGAAGTACGGCACCGCGCCTTCACCGACCAAGGACGGCACACCCGTCACCCTGGGTGTGGCCGATCACCTGATGGCCTTCAAGAAGGACGGCAAGAAGGCCGAGACGATCAAGAAGTTCCTCGACTTCTTCTACTCGGCGAATGTGTACTCCAACTTCGTCAAGAACGAGCACTTCATCCCGATTACCACCAGTGCCACCACGGTGCTCGCCGACGACCCGGTGACCAAGGCCTTCGCGGCGACCCTGCCGGTGGCCAAGTTCTATCCGAGCAACAACCCGAAGTGGGCCCTGGCGCAGGGCGCCATGCATCAGCAGATGGGCACCATCGCCCAGGGTGTGGACCCGAGCCAGGTGTTGCAGCGTATTCAGGAAGCAACGAAGTAGCGTGGGGCGCTTGACCACGCAGGGGCCCGGGTGGGCCGCCAATCGAGTGGAGCGGTTCGGGTGCGGATAGCGAAGAATTCGACGCTGCGGGCGGCCCCGTGGATCGGGCCCGCCCTGGTGCTGATCGCGGCCATTGTCGCGTTCCCGGTCGGCTATATGGTCTGGACCAGCACCCGGGATCTGAGCGCCTACGGGCAGGACCGCGGTCCGGCCGGGCTGGCCAATTACCGAAACCTGTTCGATATCAGCGAATTGGGATCGGTGCTGGCGCACACCGTGGTCTGGGTGGTCAGCGTGGTGCTGATCACCCTGGTGCTCTCGGCCGGGCTCGCGCAGTTCCTGAACAAGGATTTCCCGGGACGCACCGCGGTGCGCATGGCGATCCTGGTGCCGTGGGCGGCCTCGGTGGTCATGACCACGACCATCTTCTATTACATGCTCGATCCGGATGTCGGCATCGCCAACCGGTTCCTGGTCGATATCGGGCTGCTGGATCGCGGCTACGGCTTCACCAAACAGCCGACGCCCGCATTCCTGGTGGCGATCGGTGTCGCGGTCTTCGTCTCGATTCCGTTCACCACCTACACGATTCTGGCTGGTCTGCAATCGATCCCGGCCGAGATCGATGAGGCGGGCCGGGTCGACGGTGCCAGCGCCTGGCAGCGCTACCGGTATCTCACCCTGCCGCAACTGCGTCCGGCGATCGCGGTGGCGACCATTATCAACATCATCAATGTGTTCAACTCGCTGCCCATTCTCCAGGTGATCACCGGCAGCATCGCGGGCTTCGGTGCGGATACGACAACGACGTTGACCTTCAAGCTGATTCGGCAGAATCAACAGCTCGATACCGCCGCCGCCATGAGCGTGCTCAACTTCGGGCTGATCGTGGTCATCATCGCGATCTACGTGAAGATCATCAAGCCGACGCAGCAGGTGGATTGATGAGCACCTATTCGGGCTTGACGTGTACCTACCGAGGCGAGGTGAGCCGATGACCACGCAGGCGGATATACACATCGACGGTGTGGAAATCCCGCCGGACACCACGGTTGTCGAGGCGCCGAGCGGACGGACGCGACGGCGGCGCTGGGAACTCACCGCGGTCGGGGTGGTGCTGGCCGTTATCTTCCTGACCCCGTTCGTGGTGATGGTGCTCGGCTCGCTCAAGAGCCGCGCGGAAATCCTGCGCATCCCACCGACCTATCTGCCCGAGACATGGCATCCGGACAACTACGCCACCATGTGGAACACCCCGGAGACGCCGCTGCCGTTCAATCTGGCGAGCACCATCATCATCTCGGTATGTGCCACCGCGCTGGTGCTGGTCGTCGCGATTCCGGCCGCGTATTACACGGCGCGGCACAAGTTTCCGGGCCGGGCGGTATTCCTCGCGCTGGTGCTGGTGACCCAGATGTTGCAGCCGACGGTGCTGGTGACCGGCCTGATCCGGGAGTTC
The DNA here is from genome assembly GCF_040609795.1 of Nocardia sp. NPDC004604. Lineage (NCBI taxonomy): Bacteria > Bacillati > Actinomycetota > Actinomycetes > Mycobacteriales > Nocardiaceae > Nocardia > Nocardia sp. NPDC004604. Next base: position 33,584 of record NZ_JBEXLC010000059.1, on the reverse strand, counting down.
TTCACCCTCGGCATCAATGACACCTGGCTGGCGATGATCCTGGTGAACGCGGCATTCAACCTCTCGTTCGCGGTGTGGATCCTGCACAGCTTCTTCGCCGCCGTACCGGTGGAGATCGAGGAGGCCGCCCAGCTCGACGGTCTGAGTCGCTGGCAGATCCTGGTCCGGGTGAGCCTGCCGCTGGTGTGGCCGGGCATTGTCACCGCGACGATCTTCGTCGTGGTGGCCTGCTGGAACGAGTTCGCGGCGAGCCTGGTGGTGCTGACCACTCCGGAGAATCAGCCGCTGTCGGTGGCACTGACCAAATTCGTCGGGCAGTACGACACGGCCTGGCAGTACGTCTTCTCCATCTCGACCGTGGGCATCGTTCCGGTGGTCATCCTGTTCGCATTCATCGAGAAGCGCCTGGTTGCGGGGCTGACCGCGGGCAGCGTCAAGTAACCGCACGGAAACGGCGGGTGGCCATGTGCCACCCGCCGTTTCGTGTTGCGAGCCAGCCGTCCGAGTCGGGGGTAGGGCTGGTGTAGCTGAATGTCGATGCGTGGCAACTGCTTTACCTGTTGCCGCCCATGGCACTGGTCGGGCCATCAGGACGCGGACATAGCGTTCATCAGGATGTCCGCGGCCCGGGGTAGGCGCTTCCGCCCGGTAGCATCGAATTCGTGGCACGGCAGGATGACGAACCAAGGGAGGGCCGCAGCTACGGCGGGCTTTCCAAGGAGCAGCGGGTGGCCCAGCGGCAGGGACGACTTATCGATGCCGCGCTGGAATTATTCGGCACCCAAGGATATGCGGCCACCTCGATCGAGCGGTTGTGTACCGTCGCGAATGTCTCGACGCGCAGTTTCTACGAAGATATGGGCAGCCGCGAGGCACTATTGATCGCACTGGTCAATCGCATTACCTCGCATGCGGTCGAACGGTCGCTGGAAAGTATGGCGCGGACGGCGGGACAACCGCTTTCCGCCCGGGTCGGCGATAGTTTCCGTGCCTATCTCGAGGTGACCTGTGCGGATCGACGGTCGGCGCGGGTGTGTTATGTCGAGGTCGTCGGTGTCAGTCCGGCGGTCGAGGACTGGCGCGGACGGCAGCGGCGTCTGCTGTCATCATTGCTGATCAGCGAGGCAGAACGCGCTGTCGAGCGGGGCGAGATCAAGTCCCGGCGCTTCGATCTGTTCGCACTCGCGGTGATCGGGGCGGTGAATTCGCTGGCCCAGGAGCTGGCGCGGACCACTCTGCCCGATGCCGAGGTATCGCTGGATGAAATATGCGAGGAGATAGCGCATTTCGTGAATTCCGGTCTCGGGCTGACCTGATTCGGCGCCCGGTCGCTCCGTCGCAATTCCCATTGCCCGTCGTCTCGGACCGGATCGACTGCGCGCCGGTAAACGGTGGCACCATCTGCAATTCCTCGTTCTCGCGCAATTCATCGGCGCCGGTTCCGTTCACGCGATCTGCCGCATCCTGTTGCGAATCGCCGTGACGGCGGGGATGACGCGAGTCGCGGTATTGCGCAGTGCGATACCGGCTTTCGTCGCCGGAATGAGCATCGATGCCGCGGTGGCGACACCGTTGAGTTTGGGATCGACCAACACCCGATGCCGGGTCTCGTAGCGCCGGAACGCGGCCTCGTGCTCCCCTGGTGTGGCCGCCAGTTCCTCGGCCAAGGTGTACGCACCGGCGATCGCGAGGGTGGAGCCGTCGCCGAACAGGGATACGCAGGACGCGGCATCCCCGAGCAGTGCGATGGGTCCCTCCGACCACCGCGACAGCTCGCCCTTGCTGACGGAGTCGAAGAAGAGGTCATCGGTATCGCGCACCCGGTCGAGCAATTCGGGGACGCGCCAGCCCTGATCGGTGAATGCCTCGATGACGAGCCGCTTGTGCAGTTCGCTATCGCGGTGGTCGAATCCAGGTACGCCCCTGTGTCGGAACATGAATGCCGCCAGCGCCTGCCCGTTCGTCGGATGCACGGACAGTGCCCGTCCCGGTGTGTTGTAGATGAGCACCTCCCGGTCACTGCCGAATGGCTCATCGATCCGCACCGTCGCGATGTATATGCCCATATGCCGGACGAATTCGGACTCGTCGCCGAAGGTCAAGCGCCGCACCGTGGAATGCAGACCGTCCGCGCCGATGACGAAGTCGAAGCGGCGGGGTTGGGCGTCTTCGAAGGTGACATCAACGCCGTCGGCGTGCCGGCTCAGTCCGGTGATCGTGTCGCCCCACAGGAATTCGGCATTGTCGCGGCTGGCGTCGAGCAGGATCGCGGCGAGATCGGCCCGGGGGACCTCGACTTCGCGGTCGCCCGCCGATCCCTGGAATGCCTTCAGATCGACGCGCGCGACCCGACGGCCGCTGGCATTGACGAAATTCATCTGGGACACAGCCGAACTCGCGGCCCGCAGGCGCGCCATGATGCCCATCCGCTCGACCACATCGATGGCGGGCCCCTTCACATCGACCGGATTCCCGCTCGAGCGCTGGCCCGTGGCCCGCTCGACCACGGTCACGCGGAAGCCGCGCTCGGCCAGCCAGTACGCCAGCGTCGATCCACCGATACCCGCGCCGGAGATCAGCACCGTCTTGTTCATGACATCACCTTCGGTTAAGTGGACGAATTTCGTCCGGTTAATGGAGAGCGTACAGTAAGCGGAAGGATTTCGTCCACTTAGTTGGGAGGTGAGGGTCACGGCCGCGCTGAAGAGGGCCGATGCCAGGAATAATCGGGACCAGATCATCGCCGCGACGCTGGTGACGTTCCGAGAGCAGGGCGTCGATGTGCCCATGAAGGAGATCGCCGACCGGGCCGGTGTCGGTGTCGGCACGCTGTACCGGCACTTTCCCGACCGGGATGCGCTGATCGCCGAGACCGCCCAGTCCTACCTCGCGGATCTGGCGCAGTCGGCGGCCACCGCGTTGGCCGAGGAGGGTGCGGCATGGCCCGCGCTTTCCCGGTTTCTGCACGACTGTGCGCAGCGGCGGGTCGGGGGGCTGGCCGCGGCGATAGAACCCAATCTGCATGCCGAGATTCAGGCGGATCCGCGATTGCACGAGGTGCGGGGGCGGATTGTCGAGCTGATTTCGCGGATGACCAGGCAGGCGCAGGAGGACGGCGTGATGCGCGCCGATATCGAGCCGGGCGAGGTCGCGGCGCTGATGACCCTGCAGATCTATACCCGAGCGGGGGAATCGTATGCGGCGGCCGTGCATCGGGTCGTCGAGGTCGTGCTCGACGGATTGCGGGCGCGGTGATGTGGGTGTCCGGCTTGGCAATACGGCGACCGAATCTCTACGGTCGGCGCGTGCCTGTGGTCAGATTATTTGCGTGCACGGAAAAACAGCAGGTCACCCGCGTGGCCGGGAAGGTGTGAGATGACCGGACCGACGGATCGGCCGCAGCGGTGGAACCGGCTGCTGGAACTGCTCGCCGATTCCGGGCGGCTCTCGGTAGAGGAGGCCGCCGAGCGCCTCGGCGTATCACCGGCGACGGTGCGCCGCGATTTCACCGCGCTCGCCGAACAGCAGTTGGCGACCAGAACCCACGGCGGCGTCGTCGCGACGTCGATCGCCTACGAACTGCCCGCCCGCTACCGGCAGGGCGGCGGTGAAGCCAAGCAGCGGATCGCCGAACACGCTGCGGGACTTATCGAACCGAGCGCGGTGGTCGGGATGAACGGCGGCACCACGACCACGGCGGTGGCGCGCGCACTGGCCGGACGGACCGATCTGGCGAATGCCAGCGGAGATCAGCTGACCATCGTCACCAACGCACTCAATATCGCCGGGGAAATGGTCCTGCGCCCCCATATGCGCACCATCGTGCTCGGCGGTGTGGCCCGGCGCGAATCCTATGAGCTGCACGGCCCGCTGGCCGAACGCGCATTGGCCGAATTGCGTTTGGACGCACTGATCCTCGGGGTGAACGCGATATCCGCCGAGGGCGGTGCGCAGTGTCGCCATATCGACGAAGCCGGGGTGACGACCGAGATGGTGCGGCGCTCGGGTCAGGTAATGGTCGTCGCGACCGCCGACAAGCTCGAACGCTCAGCACTGGCCCGCATCTGCGGCATCGAGCAGGTCGACGTGCTGGTTACCGATACCGACGCGAATCCGGATGCGGTGGCGCTGATTCGGGCGGCGGGGGTTCGGGTCGACATCGTGTGAGTGCGCAGCCCGGTGGGCACCGTCCTCCGGCTCGGGCAAAGGTTGTCGATGCGATCGACCCTGGCAGCGATGTCATCGCATCTGACGTCCACCGAGCCGTCTGCGCCGAGGTGACATCGCCGCCGTCGCTCGACCAGGTACTAGAGCTGCTGCATACGCCGGGACGCTGGTACCAGCTGGGTGATCATCCTCGGACTGAAGGATCTGGAGTGTCCAGCGGACCACGCTCCGGCCGAACAGTGGCAGAGGCCGCCCGCCGACTCGTCAGCCCGTGGCTGACAGGTCGTCTCGCGTCGAAAGATGACGCCGGGGATTGCTTGCCGGGCCGTTCTATTGACGGGACCGGATGATGATCGCCGCGCGCCTATACCAGAAATTGGCGGTGTTTCCTTCATTGCCCATGTAACCCTCGATTTCCGACGCGAACGGCTCCAGCGTCGACTTCGATTCGCCCGTACACAACTCCTCATCCCAGACTTGCCGCACAGCGGGCTCACCGGCCGTCCCTGACCGGTCGATCAGCCACGTCAATGTGATGGTCGACCAGCGCAGCTCGCCGAGATCTTCCGATCCCGGGACCAAAGGAAGGCTCGAGCGCACCGGAAGGCGCGCGGGGTCATCGGGCACAGGCTCCACCATTTCCCCGTCTTCATCGAAGTCCATGTCAGCACTTTCGACGCATTTCCACCCGTCCTCAACGCGCTCCCAACGCTGACGATAGATCCCCATCCACGAGGTGTAATCCTCCTCGTAGGTGTCCTCGACCTCCGCGAGCGCCAACGACGTGTCGTATCCCGCGATGTCGGCCGCCGCGAGCATCATCCCAGCACGGGCAGCATCGCCGCCCTTGAGCTGATCCCACCCGAATCCGTGCTGGGAATACTGATGATCCAGCAGGTAGACGAGTTGATGAGGTGGGCGTTTCGCCGGTTCGCGGTGCGAACGCCACGTCGGCAATTCCACCGGCGTGGTGATATGCGCGCGTAACTGCTCGGCCAGTAACGCGACCGACGGATGCATGGCGAAAGCGGCGGCGTCCGGGCCGGTACGCCCCTTCGCCACCAGGTTGTAGGTCAGCGTTATCCGGAAACCGTCGGTGACCGGCAGCACCTCATGCTCGCAGTCGCCATAGAACGCGACGAAGGACAGCTCCTCCGGCGAACCCTGGTCGGTGACCTTCGTCCCCTGCTGCTCGATCACCAGCTCCCCGCCGGTAAACGCCGAAGGCAGAGTCACCACCAACGTGCCGATCATGCCGTCGGCCTTCTCCGAATCCTGATGGCGCTGAAAGAATTGTCCCGACTCATACACCAGCATCGAATGCAGCTCCGCCGACAACTCGCAGTCCGGCGCCAGACCTAGCTCGGCCCGCAGTATGTCCACCATGGGCAGCAACGTCTCGCGCCACTGCCGCTCGTCGACCGTTACCCGGTCCCGCGGAACCTCCCATGTGTCACGCACATTCGCGTCCAATAGGGTCTGCTCGCGCAGACCATACCGCGCCGGCCGCGCGACCTCGCACAGTCGCCGCGCCTGAGCCGGCGTCACCGGCAACCGGATCGGCCCCACCCCGTCTACCTCGATCACCAGGTTCTCCGCCGACCCCGTCCGACGCGCCGCAAATGAACCCGCCGGCGGCACCGAACCCATGAGCTCGCTGATGACCCGTAAAGTCTTGTCCGTCATGCACTTCTCCCATGTTCGACAACGTTCGCGGGCATCCTCTCAGGGCCCACCGACGATCCGGCCCCCCGATGCCGCACCTTCGGAACATCGGGGACTGTGAGTCGGCCGGGCCCCCGGGCGCTGCCACGGCTTTTCAGTTGTCGTAGTCGGACGGCCAGAAGATCATTGCGACGACGACCGCGAGTGGTAAGCCGATCACGAATACGAGCCCGATCTGGTCCGCGCTCACCGGCGCAGGCCGCCGAGCGCGGACCAGCGGCCGAACGACGCACGCGGGCAGGCACATTCGACATCCGCAACCGCCATCACCCGATCGAGCGTCACCGCGTCCACATGCGCCGACGACGGCAACAGCACCACATCGATCCCCGATGCGGTGACCTGCTCGACCAGCCCCAGCACCGAACCCGCGTCGGCCCAGCACAGCGCGTACCCCAACCGCCGCGCCAACCGGCGCACCTGAGCCGCGTCCCATTGCGGTGTCGGCGAACACGGGTCCATCCATCCGAGCGCGTCCATTCCCCTGCCCTTCATCCCCTGGTCATTTGGCGAGCTCCCGCCGCCGGGGACATCGCATCGACCCCGCGGCGGGGCTGAACACGAACCTTGACAGCGCAACTGCCGCAACACGTCCCGCTGTGGGACAGTGGGGATATGAGCGACTTCCAGTCAGATGACAGTCGTTATGTAGGCCGTCAGGTTCGCGCCGTCCGCGCCCGGCGCGGGATGTCGCAGCAGGTACTTGCCGACCGGGCCGGGTTGTCTCGCGGCGCTATTGCCAAGTACGAGAACGGCGAACGGCCGATCGACTCGCGTCGGACGCTCTACGCGCTCGCGGCGGCGCTCGGCGTGCGGATCACGGACCTGACCGGGCATCCGCTCGAACAGGTCGACCCATCGGCCGCAATGTTCCACGCCTGCATAGGCGATATCGAGACAGCGTTGTGGATGGGGGGACATGCTACCCACGACAGCGAGCCGCGCCCGCTCGGTGAGTTGGCCGAAGCGGCGCGGCAAGTCTGCCGGACTCGCCTCGCGTGCGACTTCGTGACGCTAGGTCCGATGCTGGCCCCGCTGATTATCGAGAGCTACAAGCACACCTACACTGTGTCGGAGGCCGACCGGGTGGCTGCGTGGAACATACTCGCGTCAGTTGCGTTCGATACCGCCATCGCGCTACGGGTGCGCGGGTATGGCGCGCTGGCCTGGACAGCGGCCCAAGCGATCGAGCAGGCTGCCCAGCACACCGACGACACCGCAGGGCACGCGGCGGCCGCGTTTGCGCGTAGCCAGGTGTTGCTGTCGCGTCCGGGGGCGATGTCAGCGGCGCTCGGTTGTGCCGAATCGTCGGCGGACAAGTTGCAATCGTCGGTCGCGTCGCGTGGTGAGCTGGAGACGTACGGGATGCTCCACCTACAGAGCGCATTGACCGGGGCCGCGCTCGGCAAGGAGACAGACGGCCATTTTGCCGAGGCCGCAGAGATCGCAGACCGCCTCACCGAGGCCGAACCGGGACCGTCGATGATGCGCAATCCGACATTCGGGCCGGAGAACGTGGTGCTGTGGCGGATGTCGGCGGCAATGGAGAAGCGCGAGGCAGGCCGCGTGCTCGAGCTCGCCCCGCTGATCGCACCGGACGCAATCGAGGCACCGAGCCGCCGCGCTCAGTACTTCGTCGAGATCGGCCGTGCGTACGCGCTACAGCGCAACTATCGGGAGTCGCTGTATGCGCTGTTGCGGGCCGAACACGTCGGGCCGCAACATGTCCGGAGCATGACTCACGTCCGCGAACTCGTCGGGCACATGATGCGCTCGGCGCGGCGGGACCTGACTACCGGCGACCTCGGCCGGTTGGCTCATCGGGTCGGCGTGGTGCCCGCGTAAATACACACAACACATTCAGCGACATGGCTACCTATTGCCGCGTCCAGATAGCTCCTGCCGTATCGAGCGCAGGTCCGGGAGTCGGTCGAGCGTAGTCGAAGGGTGGTCGCCCAGGCGGCTTTGCCAACCATATGACTACGCTCGGCGAGCAGTCGGTCTTGAAAGTTGGTTCTGTCGTTGATATTTCATTCGGCGTCGTCGGATGGTCAGAAGATCGTCGCGATTACCGGGACCGGCAGGACGATCACGAACACGAGTTCGAACTGAACCACGTTCACCGACGTACCCCCGCCGAGAGCGACGTACCCCCGCCGAGAGCGACGCATCCTTGCTGAGGAAGAACAGTTTGTCGGTATGACATTCGTTGAATCACTGGGGCCGAGCGACTGATCGAAGTTCAGCAGAAATTTCTGCTGCACTGCATCGAACTCGCCAGTGGCAAGCCATGTTTCATGTAGTTCGTCATTATCGTCGGACTGCCGCCAAATCAGTCGAACATCCTGCTGCCCCGCGAAAAGGAAGACGTCCCGAGCATCGAGGTGTTCGCCGAGGTGGCGGGGACGCCGAAGTCCTGAAACACCGATGAGTGCGGATTCACAGGATCACGGGTAGTCCGAAGCTCGGGAAGAGGGTGGCGTCGACGAAGACGGTGATCCGGTCGATGGCTGCCTCGCGCAGGGTGAGCAGATGGATGGAGTGTGCCCGGTAGATGTCATTGTCGTCGCGTTCGTAGTAGGCCACGGCGGGCTGGGTATTGGCCGAGGTCGGTATGCCGCGCCAGCGGTCCGGTGCCGAACCGCATTTATCGGCGAAGAATGCGACCACATCCGCGCGTCCGGTGAACCAGAGCAGGGCGGGCGGCATTTCGAGCACCACGTCATCGCGCAAAAGTTCGGCGAATTCGGCCATTTCGGCATTGCCGAAGGTGGCCATGTACCGATCGATCATGGCGCGTTCGTCCGGGCTCAGGGATTCCGACATCAGGTCGATCATCGGGGCGTCCTTCTCCAATTGGGCGCGGGCGCGCTGCAGTGCGCTGTTGACGGCGGCGGTGGAGGTTTCGAGCAAGTCGGCGACCTCGGCCGCGGACCAGGCGAGCACGTCACGCAGGATCAGCACCGCGCGCTGGCGGGCGGGCAGATATTGCAGCGCCGCGATGAACGCCAGCCGGATGCCGCTGCGGGCGGCGACCACGGTCGCCGGATCGTCGGCCGAAGTTCCCAATAGGGCGTCGGGAATCGGCTCCACCCAGGGGATTTCGGGATATTTCTGCGGTTTGGTGATCAGGGTGTCGCTCGGACCGACCAGTCCGGTGGGCAGGGCCCGCCTGCCGCGCTGTTCGAGCGCGGTCAGGCAGGCATTGGTGGCGATCCGGTACAGCCAGGTGCGCAGCGAGGCGCGCTGTTCGTCATAGCGGTCGGCCGAGCGCCAGGCCCGCAGCATCGTCTCCTGCACCAGATCCTCGGCATCGTGGATCGAGCCGAGCATCCGATAGCAGTGCGCCAGCAGCTCGGGCCGCAATGACGCTGTGCGCGCGGCGAAATCCGCAGCGACCGTCATAGGGGGACAATCTACCGCGGATATGCGGTGATCGGTGCTGGTCACGAGGCTGCTCCGATCCGGTCGGTGTTGTCGGCGGGGATGTCCTGCGGTGTCGGCGCGCCGCGGGGAATCAGTAGGCCGATCGCGGCCCCGGCCAGTGCGAGTGCGGCGGCGGTGCCGATCGCGCCGACGAAACCGTCGCTGAACGCCTGCTCCGAATCCAGCCCGCCGATGGTCGCGAAAACCGCTGCGGGCACGGCAATGCCGAAGGCTCCGCCGAGTTGGCGCAGGGTATTGAAGGTGCCGGAGGCGGCGCCGATGGCGGGTAGCGGGACGGCGCGGAGCACGGCACTCTGGGCCGCCGGGATGGCCATCGATACGCCGATACCGGAGATCACGAACGGCGGAATCAGCTCGGGATACGGCAGTTCGGGGGAAGCCGTGAGGGCGATCCAGCCGTAGCCGATGGCCTGCATGAGCAATCCGGTGACAATGAGCGGTCGCTCGCCGAATCTGTTGACCTGCTTACCCGCGATCGGTGCGACCAGGAATAGCGTCACCGTCCATGGCGCCAACCGCAGACCCGCACCCAGTGGCCCATTGTGCTGCACCAACTGTAGGAACTGGGCGAAGAAGAACGCGCCGCCGAAGATCGAGGCGAACAGCAGGAATCCCACCGTATTGCCCGCCGAGAACGCACGGGATCCGAAGAAACGCATCGGAATCAGCGGCGCGGGAGAACGCAGCTCCCATCGCGCGAACCCGGCCAGCGCCACCGCTCCCGCCACGAACGCGCCGATGACTTCGCCACTGGCCCAACCGGATTCATTGCCCCGGACCAGACCCCAGACCAATCCGAATGCCGCGACGCTCACCAACGCGATACCCCGATAGTCCAATGCGCGTGCCGCACCTGAACTTTCGCTCAGCCGGGTGGCGATCAGCGGCACCAGCACCGCGCCGATCGGGAGGTTCAGCCAAAAGATCCACTGCCAGGCCAGCCCCTGCACCACCGCGCCGCCGACGAGCGGCCCGCCGAGCGTGGCCAAACCGGTTACGGCCGCGAACAATCCGAGCGCCCGCGTCCGCTGTTCGGGCCCGAATGCCGCCGATAGCAGTGACATCGCCACCGGCATCACCGCGGCCGCGCCGATGCCCTGTGCGGCACGCGCCGCGATCAACCACCCCAGGCTCGGCGCCAGCGCGCACCCGACGGATGCCGCGCCGAACAGCACCAGCCCGACCATCAGCACGCGTCGGCGGCCGTACCGTTCACCGAGCGCGGCGCCCGCCATCAGCAACACCGCGAAACTCAGGGCATAGGCATTGATGGTCCATTCCAACTGCGCGATCGATGCATGCAGTTCGCGCTGTATCGCAGGCAATGCGGTGGTGACGACCAGTGCGTCGAGCGTGATCATCAGTGCCGCCAGTGATGTCAGCGCCAGTACCCAGCGCTGCCCAACAGTCATTTTCATCGTGAATGCACTCCTCCGATGGGTTGTGCGGATACATACCGGCGCCGCGGCGCCGATTCATCGGAGGTTGCGAAACTAATTTCGGGCCGGAGTGAGTTCGGTTGCCACAGGTGCCGCTGGTGTGCGCATGGTCCGCACCCAGACCACGAAGCCCCAGGCGACGAAGCCCGCGTAGACCAGGTAGAGGGTCGCGGACGGGTAGTAGCCCGCCTTCAGCAGCAGCGGCACGCCGACGAGATCGACGGCGATCCAGATGAGCCAGAATTCGGCGAGTCCGCGTGCCATGCCGTAGGTCGCCAGGACCGATCCGGTGAAAATCCAGGCCTCCGCCCATGGCCCATAGGAACCGATCAGCGCGAACAGTTGGGCGAACGCGGCCGTGCCGAGCAGCATCGCGGCGACCAGCAGCAGGCGTTCGCGCCCGCTGGCCCAGCGCGGCACGACACCACGGTGTTCGAGTCCGGTTTCGGCGCGCGCGTGCCGATACCAACTCCACCACCCGTACACGCTGACCGCGATGAACATCAACTGCCGCCCGGCCTGCCCCGCCATATTCAGGTGCTGCGGAGTATTGAAGACTCCACCGACGAACACAGTGAACAACAGCGCATTGCCCGCGACCCCGATCGGCCACGCCCACACCCGCCGCCGCATCCCGCCAACAGCCGCCGCCAGCCCGAAGCCATTGCCGATAACCTCCCGCCAAAGAATCTCCGAGCCCGCGATATCCAGCTTGGCGTCCAGCAGCGCAGCGAATGCGTTCACCCCCGCTGTAACCCGAGTCGGTCGACATCTCATCCCAACCCGTGAATTCGACGCACCCGGATCGAAATGCCTACCAGTGCCCGCACATCACCCGGCGCCTGCTGTCCTGCCTCAATTGAAGTGGCGAATGCCTGATTCGATGACCTGGGGTTCGCCAGATCAATCGAGACGCCAGATTCCGTGGAATCTCAATAGATGTGGTGAGTCCAGAACTGCGGCGTGATCGGACTGTTGGGTGATGAGATCTCGGACCCGGCGGTGGGGGTACCGGGCGAAGGTGTCAACCGGATCGAAGAGAGTCTGCAGGACGACGGTGTCGGTCTCAGTCTCGGTTCGTCGAGTGTTCCGATTCGACAACGACGTCCAGCAGGCCGGGGAAGCGTGCTTCGAGGTCCTCGCGACGAAGCGACACCAATAGGTAGCGGCCTTCCCGGCGCTGCCGCACAACTCCACCCTCCCGCAGCACCCGCCAGTGATGGCTGGCGCTGGACTTCGGTACCTCGGACCCGTCCGGTAGCACTGTTCCGCAGCTGCGCTCCTCCCCGGACGCCAATGCCCGGACGATGCGTAACCGCAGCGGATGTCCCATGGCGGCGAGCACGTCGTCCAAACGCAGCTGTGCGCGATCGGGGTGAGGGAGGGCGGCCACGGTTCTACTGTATTCGAACATTCGAAGTGCTACTGTTCGATAGTTCTAATATCTCGAACTATCGAACAGAGGGTGATTCCTGGTGACCGAATCGCACGACGCCGGCGTGGTGGAGAAGTTCCTGCAAGCGGTCGGTGCCGAGGACTGGAGCGCGCTAGAGACGGTACTGGCACCGGACGTCGTATGGACGCTGCCCGGGACAAGCCGGATTTCCGGCGAGGCCCACGGCGCCGCTGCCGTGGTCGAGCGGGCACAAGCGATCACCGCGGCAAAGATCACCATCGAGCCGCAGCACCTGCACATCGGCTACCGCAGCATTGCCGTCACCGTGCACAACACCGCCCACCGACCCGACGCTGATCTGGATGAATGGCTCGCCATCGTCTTCACCTGTCGCGCAGGCAAAATCGCCACCATCGACACTCATATTTCCGATGTGCCGATGATGGAACGATTCTTTGCCGTCTGATCCGTCTCGATCCGGCAATGCTCGGTCGCGCGCGATCACGCCAGATTCGCCAGGTCGGGTCGGGCTCAACTCGCCACACGAGTGGGGCGTTCCTGGCTGCGGCGGACCGGTCCACGTAACGATTGCGCAATCTGGGGTGGCGATTCGCAATATCCGTGCAACGACCTGCTCCTAGTGTTTTGGTCATGATGGCGAGCGGTACCGAGGAGCCCACCGGGGGGACGGGCATCCACATCAGTGGTTTGACGAAGACATTCCGGGTCGGCAGGAAGACAGTGCAGGCGCTGGACACGGTGGATCTGCATACCGAACAGGGTGCGTTCCTGTCCTTGCTGGGCCCGTCGGGCTGCGGTAAATCGACGGTGCTGCGCATCCTGGCCGGACTGGAGACCCCCACCGCGGGCAAGGCACTCATCGACGGTGAGACCCCCGCCCAGCTGCGCAGCCGCCATGAACTCGGCATCGCCTTCCAGGATTCGGCGCTGCTGCCGTGGCGGTCGGTCGAATCCAATATCAAGCTGCCATTGCAGGTCGCGGGCATCTCCCCGGATCCGGGGCTGATCGCGGATCTGGTCGAGCTGGTCGGGCTGGAGGGGTTCGAGAAGGCCAAACCGGCGCAGCTGTCCGGCGGTATGCGCCAACGTGTTTCGATTGCGCGCGCCCTGGTCGTGAAGCCGACCGTGCTGTTGCTCGACGAGCCCTTCGGTGCACTCGACGATATGACCAGGCAGCGACTCAATCTGGAACTGCTGCGGATCTGGACCGAGAAGCCCGCGACCACACTCATGGTCACGCACGGCATCGCGGAGGCGGTGTTCCTCTCCGATGTCGTCGCGGTGATGAGTCCGCGGCCGGGCCGGGTGCTGGAGTTGGTGAAGATCGATCTGCCGCGCCCGCGCACGCCCGAGATGATGCGCACCCCGGAATTCCACAAGTTGCACGACTACCTATCGGAGTTGCTGTTCGGGAAGTCCGGCAAGGGCGGTGTCGCATGAGTAAATCGCATAGCGCCCGCCCGGAACGGTCCGTGAGGTGTGGGCATGAATGACAACCGAGAACCGCGATCGCATGACCTGACCAGATGCCTGGCCCACGCACGCCCAGGGTGGCAGCGGGTCGGTCGACATCAGCCGCCGCGCGCGGTGGTGTGCCCCCGCCGACAAGGGGGCGCGTCATGAAAAGGATCGGTGGACTTATCGGCGTCCTCGGCTTGGTCGCGGTGTGGTGGCTGCTGGCCGCGATGGAGGTCGCCGGCGGCACGATCCCCAGTCCGTGGACCGTCCTACACACCATGTACACCGACGGCTGGGATCTCTACGGTCCCAACTTCCGGATCACCGCGCTGGGCGCGTTCAAGGGATTCGTGTGGGGCAATGCGCTGGCCATCGGGCTCGCGTTCCTCATTGTGTTGGTCCCGTGGATCGAACCGCTGGCGACCCAGTTGGCCATCCTCAGTTACTGCATCCCGTTGCTCGCGCTCGGTCCGATCATCCTGGTGGTCTTCGGCGGACGCACCCCGACGGTCTTTCTCGCGGCGATGTACTGCTTCTTCACCACCATGGTCGGCACCGTCACCGGACTGCGCTCGGCCGATGTCGCCAGCCTCGATCTGGTGCGGGCGTACGGCGGCGGTCGCTGGCAACAGCTCTACCGGGTGCAGGCGATCGCGGCGCTGCCGAATATGTTCGCGGCGTTGAAGATTGCCGCGCCCTCGGCCGTGCTGGGCGCGATCATCGGTGAGTACCTCGGCGGCGTGGACAGCGGCATCGGCGTCGCACTGACCGCCGCGCAAACCGCATATAACGTGCCGCGCACCTGGGGGATGGCACTGGCCGCCGCCGCACTCGCGGGGCTCGGCTACGCGATCGTCGCGGCGGTCGCCCGATTGGTGACCCCGTGGACCGCGCAGGAGGCGAGATGAGCCGCGCACAATTGGCGCCCCGCGCGCGCAGTCGCCCGATGAATCCGGGCGGTGAGTTGGCGCGCGTCGGGCCAGGGGGTGCCCGGCGGGCAGAAGAGTGCGAGACCCCGCTCCGCTGCGGGGCCAGTTCGGAGGAGTGCCATGGCTGACGAACTTGCGCCGATGGACAAGGTGACCACGGCCGTTGCGGAGAGCACGCGGCCCCAGCGCAGTGCCGCCGCCGGGACGTTCGACGTGCTGATCCGTCTCGGCCGCTTCCTGTTCCCCCTGGCCACCGCGCTATTGCTCATGCTGGTGATCTGGTACGTCTTCCTGAAGGCATTCCCGCAGGTCGGGCCGCGGGTCGGCAAGACGCCGACCGATGTCTGGAAGTACCTGTTCGACTCCGCGGGCGCACATGCCGCACGACAGGCGATCCTCGACGATCTGCAGATCACCCTGCGCGATGCCGCCATCGGATTCGGCGTCGGCATGCTGGCGGCGCTCGTGGTGGCCGCACTGTTCGTCTCGTTCTCGATGGTCGAGCAGACGTTCATGCCGGTCGCCATGCTGTTGCGGTCGGTGCCGCTGGTGGCGCTGACGCCGATCATTGTGCTGGTATTCGGGCGCGGGCTGGCCGGTGTGACGGTGCTCGCGGCGATCGTGGTGTTCTTTCCGGCGCTGGTGATGATCATGGCCGGACTGCGCAACGCACCGCGTCAGGCCATGGATCTGGTGGCCGCCTACGGCGGGTCCCGCTGGACCGGGCTGCGCATGGTCGCCGTCCCCGCCGCATTGCCCTCGGTCTTCGCGGCGGCGCGGATCTCGGTGCCGGGCGCGCTGATCGGCGCGCTGCTCGGGGAGTGGCTGGGCAGCGGAACCGGGCTGGGGGCCAGCCTGATTCGCGCCATCCCGACATTCCAGTACAACAAACTGTGGGCCTCGATCGTGATCGTGACCATCGTCTCGGTGCTGTTGTACGCGATCGTCGGCGTCATCGAGAATCTGGTGCTCGCCCGCTTCGGCCCCGAGGCGGGCCGCCGCTGACCGGTTAGTTTTTCGCAAATCAGCACTCGGAACGTCAAAGTAAAGAAATTGAAACGGAATCCCCTTAGATTCGGCCCATGACACCCGTGCAACGCTCTTCGTTCGGGCCGAACCTGAACCGGCGATCCCTGTTTCGTTACTCCGCGCTGGCTGGCGCCGCATTAGGCGGTGCGAGCCTATTGGCCGCATGTGGCGATGATTCGAAAGACTCCTCCGGCGGGTCGGTGGCGGACGGATCCAAGTACGGTTCCGTCGCGATCCAGCTGTCCTGGCTGAAGAACATCGAATTCGCGGGCGAGTACTTCGCCGATTCCAGGGGCTACTACAAGGAGGCCGGCTTCGGCTCGGTGAATCTGGTCGCCGGTGGCGCCGCGAGCACCTCGGTCGAGGCGGGCTTGGACACCGGCAAGGTCTGGCTCGGCACCTCGGCGCCGCAGACCACCGCGCCCGCCATCCTGGAGGGCCTGCCCGCCAAGATCGTCGCGACCACGTATCAGAAGAACCCCTTCTGCATCGTCAGCTCGGCCGCCAAGCCGATCAAGACGCCGCAGGATATGAAGGGCCGCAAGATCGGTGTGCAGGACACCAACCAGCTGATCTTCAATGCCCTGCTGAGCGCCAACGGTATGAAGCCGGGCGATGTCACCGTCGTGCCCGCGCAATACGATCCGACACCACTGGCCAACGGCGAAGTCGACGGCTGGGTCAGCTATGTGACCAATGAGCCGATCACCTTGACCGCCAAGGGATTCGAGAATACGAACTTCCTCTTCGCCGACTACAACCTGCCGCTGGTCGCCGAGACCCTGACGGTCAAGCAGTCCACCATCGATAAGGAGCGCGACAAGCTGAAGGCCTTCCTGATCGCCGAGATCAAGGGCTGGAAGGACGCGGTCGCGAATCCGGCCGAATCCGCCCGGCTCGCGGTCGAGGTGTACGGCAAGGATCAGAAGCTCGATCTATCCGAGCAGACCAAGGAGGCGACCGCGCAGAACGGCCTGGTGGTATCGGCGGATTCGACCGCCAACGGCCTGCTGACCATGACCGATCAGCTGATCGAGCAGAATATCGCCGCGCTGCGCACTGCCAAGATCGATATCAAGGCCGACCAGCTGTTCGACCTGTCGGTGCTGCGCGAGGTGTACGCGGAGAATCCCGGTCTGAAGTAGTGCTCCGCGGTTAGAGCGCTATCGAGGCATTGGCCGGATATGCGCCGAATTCCGGTACGGCATCGGCTTTTTCGGTGGCCTGCTGCCCGGTTTCATAAGACCGGGCAGCAAGCAGTTCGGCGGTGATGGACACGGCCACCTCGGCGGCGGTGCGCGCCCCGATATCGAGACCGGCGGGGGAGTGCAGGCGGGCGAGTGTCGCGTCGTCGAAGCCGCCCGCCTGCAGGTCTTCGATACGCCGGATGTGTGCCGACCACGATCCGTTTGCGGCCAGATAGCCCAGTTCGGGTAGTCGCAGCGCCACGGTGAGCAGTGGGATCTCGAATTTCGGATCGTGTCCGAGTACGACGATCGCGGTGCTGTTATCGATCTCGCCAGCCGCCGCGAGCGTATTCAGATACCGGTGCGGCCAGTCGACGACCACCTCGGCGCCGGGAAAGGCATCGGAGTTTGCGAAGGTGTCGCGGGAGTCGCAAATGGTGACGCGGTAGCCGAGCAATTTGGCTTGCACGGTGAGTGCCGCGGCAAAGGCATTGGCACCGAAGATGATCATTCGCGGCGGCGGCGGGAACGAGGCGACGAATACATCGGATTCTGGTAGTGCGACGAGTTCGGTCGCATGCCGTTTCGGGGTGACCAGGTGCTGCCCGATCAGATCCGGGTCCGGATTCCACACCACGGTGAATACCGTGACCCGGCGGTGCGCGGCGATTTCCGCAGCGACGGTGGGGAATTCCGGAAAGTCGCGGCGGGAGAACGGTTCCACGAAAACATCGACCATGCCGCCGGAGTCCAGTCCGGGCTCGCCCGGCGGCACCCCGAAGCGCTGCAATCCACGTCTACCGCTGCGCGCGGCCTCGGTGGCCGCATTGATCACGGTCGCCTCGACGGTGCCGCCCAAGACCGAGCCGTAGACCGCGCCATTGGCATCCACCAGGATCGATGTGCCCACCGGTAACGGTCCGGAACCCACAGTGCGCACGATGGTGGCGAGTCCGCCGGTCCGGCCGGAATGCCAAACCCGCAATAGGTCGTCGACAATGTCGCGCATCTGCTCAGCTCCGCTCACGCGTGCGGCGTGGCCGGGAAGTCACGATCGTCGCCTGTCGCCAAATCGTCGCACGTGACGCACACCATATCGTTATTACCGGCCAAATAGGTCCGCGCGCCGGAATCTCTTACGGCTGCTTGATAAATCGAGGTCCAATGCTTGTTGGAGATGACAACGGGATGTCCGGGTGTGGCGTGGAACACAGCGCGGGCCAAGCCGGTCGGCGCGGCGAAGGCGGCGGCGGTGACCCGGGCGACGACATCCGCGCCGACATCGGGGGTATCCACCGGCATGATCGCGACGTACTCGGCGGGCGTGCGCGCCGCGGCCCGCAGGCCCGCTCGCAGCGAGGCGCCGAGCCCGGTCGCCCAGTCCGCCGCCCAGACGTAATCGGCGCCATCGGGAAGGTCGACGGCCGTCGGCGCCGGTCCGGTCGCGCCGAGTACCACGATCACCAGATCGCAGCCGCCATCGCGCAGCGCCGCCACCGCCGACCGCAGCCAGGCTCCGCCCTCGGCCAGCGCCTTGGGCATCCCGTACCGGGTTCCGGCGCCCGCCGCCAGGACGATGCCGGCGCAGACCGGATCGGGTGCGGTGCCGTCGGATACCACCATGATCGAGACGGTAGTCCGGCCGGGTAGCCGATGGGTTACAGAAAGGTGGTGTGACATCGACGATCGCGGGTAAACGACACGCCGGAAGTGATCTATCTCGTTCGACTGGCGACCGGGGTGGTGGTATTCGATGCTGGTCCGATGACAGACGACCGAATCGGCCTCGCGGAGTTCAATGGGCTGCCGGAGTCGGCGGCCGTCGCAATCGTGCTCGGGTGTTGCTCGTCGCCGGTTTGGTCCCGGTCGCTGGTCGCCGGACGGCCATATGCCGATATCGATGCGGTCTGCGCCGCGGCCGATGCGGTGCTCGCGGAATTGTCCGAGGACGAGATCGATCGCGCGCTCGACGGACATCCGCGCATCGGCGCCCGGCCCGATACCGCGGCGTCGGCGCGCGAGCAGGCCGGAGTGGCCGGGGCCGAGGATGCGGTGCGGGCCGGGCTCGCCGAGGGCAATCTGGCCTATGCGGAGAAGTTCGGCCACATCTACCTGGTGTGCGCGACCGGTCGGTCCGGTGCGGAGCTGCTCGAATTGCTCACCGCCCGGCTCGGCAATGATCCGGAAACCGAAAGGCGGGTTATGCGAACGGAATTGGCGAAGATCAATCGGATTCGGCTGGGTCGGTTGCTGGGTGATCCGGAGTGAGCGAGCGCAGTGCGCGAACCACGGGCACAGCCACGAGCATGGTCGCGGCGGGACCGAGCGCTGGCGGGGTGCAGCCATGAGCACGCTGAGCACGCATGTGCTCGATGCCGTCGCGGGTGCGCCCGCGGCCGGTATCGCGGTGGTGCTCCATCGCGACGCCGAGGTGCTCGGTTCGGGAACCACCGATGGCGATGGCCGCATCGCCACGCTCGGCGCGGGTTTGCCGCCCGGCACCTATCGGCTGGTGTTCGATACCGGCGCCTACTTCGCCGCGCGCCGGATCGAATCGTTCTATCCGGAGGTCTGCGTCACCTTCGTCGTCATCGAGGAGCGGCACTACCACGTCCCGTTGTTGTTGTCGCCCTTCGCCTTTTCCACCTATCGAGGGAGCTGAGCCATGGAGCTGACCGGGCCGATCGTGCTGTCGGACAACCGATACGGCAAGGCGGAGAACCGAATCGTCCGGATCTACCGGGACGATGCGCGCCACGAGATCCGCGATGTGAACGTATCCACCGTGCTGCGCGGCGATTTCGCCGACGCCTATGTCGCCGGTGACCAGTCGAAGGTGCTGCCGACCGATACCCAGAAGCAGACCGCATATGCGTACGCGAAAAAGCCTGGGCTGCAACCGATCGAGGACTATGCGCTGGCGCTGGCCGCGCATTTCGTCGATGAGATCGATCCGGTGCACAGTGCGCGCATCGAGGTCGATGAATATGCCTGGCAGCGGGTCACCGTCGACGGCAGCGAGCACGACCACACCTGGGTGCGGCAAGGCCCCGAGGTGCGGACCGCGGCGGTCACCGTGGCCGGTAAGGGCGACCGGCAGCGGGCCTGGGTCATCGGCGGGGTCAAGGATCTGGTGATCCTCAAGTCGACCGGTTCGGAGTTCGCCGACTTCCTCACCGACGAATTCACCGTGCTCGCGCCGACCCGTGACCGGATGCTCGCGACCTCCCTCATCGCGCAGTGGCGCTTCGCCAGCACCACCGGAGTGGACTGGGACGCGGTGTACACGGGTGTTCGGCAGCGGATGGTCGAGATCTTCGCGACGCTGCATTCCAAAGCCTTGCAGCAGACGCTGTTCGAGATGGGCAAGGCCGCGCTGGCCGCCTATCCGGTGCTGGCCGAGATCCGGCTGGCCGCGCCCAATAAGCATCACTTCGACTACGACCTGGGCCGATTCGGTATCGAGAACCACGGCGAGGTCTACCATGCCGACGATCGTCCCTACGGACTCATCCACGCCACCGTGCGACGCGAAGATGCCCCGGAAGCCGGACCGGCATGGATACCGTAGGCGCATGACGACAACGACGGTCATCGACGGGTGCGCCGTGGCTACCGTCGATCCGAACGGCACCGAATACCGCCGCGGCCATGTCACGGTGGTCGACAATCGGATCACTGCGGTCGGCGCGGGCGACGCGCCCGATCTCGGCGCGGATGTGCACCGGATCGATGGCCGTGGCTGCCTGCTCACGCCGGGTCTGGTGAATACCCACCACCATCTCTACCAGTGGATCACCCGTGGTCTGGCGCCGGACAACACCCTGTTCGAATGGCTCACCACGCTCTACCCGATCTGGGCGGGCATCGATGAAGACGCGGTTCGCGTCGCTGCGACCGGTGCCCTCGCCACGCTGGCGCGCACCGGGTGTACCACGACCACCGACCACCACTACGTTTTCCCGCGTGCGGGCGGCGACCTGCTCGGCGCGGAGATCGCCGCGGCCGCCGAGGTCGGATTGCGGTTCCAGCCGTGCCGCGGCTCGATGGATCTCGGGCAGAGCTCGGGTGGGCTGCCGCCCGACCAAGTGGTGGAAACCCTCGACGCGATTCTGGCCGCGAGCGCGGATGCCGTTGCGCGCTGGCACGATACGTCATACGACTCGATGCTGCGGATCGCGCTCGCCCCCTGTTCGCCGTTCTCGGTGACGACGGAGCTATTGCGTGAATCGGCTTCGCTGGCACGCGATCTCGGGGTGCGCCTGCATACCCATCTGGCCGAGACGATCGACGAGCAGGAGTTCTGCGCGGAGAAATTCGGCTGCACACCGGCGCAGTACATGGAGCAGCTGGGCTGGCTCGGTTCGGATGTCTGGTACGCGCACGGCATCCACCTCGATGACGAAGCCATCGGCACCATGGCGAAAACGGGTACCGGAGTGGCACATTGCCCCACGTCGAATGCCCGGATCGGTGCCGGTATCGCGCGCACCGCAGATCTGGTCGCGGCCGGAGTGCCGGTCGGACTCGGGGTGGACGGCTCGGCGAGCAATGAATCCGGTTCGATGATCGAGGAGCCGCGCAGCGCGCTACTTTTTGCCCGCGCCAAGGGCGGACCGCGGGCGATCAGTACACGAAAGGCTTTGGAACTGGCCACCATTGGTGGTGCACGGCTGCTCGGGCGCGCTGCCGAGATCGGTTCGATCGAACCGGGCAAGCTCGCCGATCTCGCGCTGTGGCGGCTCGATACGCCCGCGCACGCGGGCATCGACGATCCGGTGACCGCATTGATCCTCGGCTCCGCGCCGCCGCTCGCCGCATTGATCGTCAACGGGCGCACGGTCGTTCGTGATGGCGAGGTGCGCACCGTCGACGAGGAGAAGGTCGGTGGCGAGGTCGCTCGCGCCCAGGCGGCGCTGGTCGCGAAGGCGGGCTGAGGGCCGAGCACGATCGGGATGACGTTGATCGTGCAGAGCCACGAATGGGCTGGGGCATGTAACGGCGCGCTCACGCACTTCGCGAACAACTCCGCGAGCACTCGACTCCCAGTTTGTGGGCCTAACGCTAATCAAACCGAACCACCCCACGGTCACAGGGCCGACGCTCCAGATCAAGCCGGTTGGCACACGCGCGGTGATATCGAAGGCACGACCTGCGGTTTTGTCGGTTCGCTGGCTACCGGCACTCCTTGCGTACCTGCATGATCGGCAGCGCCGAAACATCCGAATCGACAGATAACCAGCGAAAACACTCGATATGCGGCATTATCGCTCGGGCAGCCGAGTAACGCGCGGCGCAGCTCGGTCTCATCGACTGTCGTCGATGCAGAAGAGCGGGCCGGGCCGTGTCGCAGCGGCACTTGCGGCCTTGCGACACTGATGTGAACGAGGCAGTCAGGTTCGTGATTACTGGAAAGAGCACCGCAGAGGGCAGTGAGCTGGATTCCTGCACTCGGGGTGGTTCAAATGTCCAGCAGGGAGAGCGGATTGTGTTGTGCGGCTGTGGGTTCGGTCGCCTTTCGCTCTCTGTGTGGCGTGGGGTTCGCTACTCTGCGGCAGGTTTATGCTGACGTGTGAGTCGATGCTGTCGGTGGCCACGACCAGGCCGTCGGTGGTCGGCAATTGTCCGTCGGCGCGGAAGGTCGCGTAGTCAGGCCCCAAAAGTGCGGCGGGTCTCGTTGTGCACCTCTTCGGACAGAGGGACCTCCCGCACGCTCGCGGCTGGTTTCAGGATGGAGAGGTGCCCGCTGTCGAGCAGGTCGGACACGACGATCTCCGCCACTGAGAGCGGCATGTTCAGCACACCCGCGATCTCGGCGATCGATACCGAGACATCTTTACTGCACAAGGACATGACACGGCGGGCGTCGGGCGTGGCCGCCGCTGTGAGTTCCGTCGCGGCCACGACCAGGGTGAGCAGATCCAGCTCACGGGTGCTACGGGTACGCCCGCCGGTGCGGACGTACGCACGGACCAAGTCCCGATCTTGGCTGCCCCAACTCATTCCAGGTTGCCGTCGTACCGGGGCGAGGCGGGTGTGGGCGGCGGTGGCCTCGCTGAAGCTGCTGGCGGCCAATAGGTCCCGCATCAGGGCGCGGCGCGCCCGCGCAAGTGTGTCAACGACGGCGTCGGGGTACGTGTCGGCGGCGGTGGTCTCGTTGGCGAGTTCACCGAAGCTGCTGGCGGCCAATAGTTCCCGCATCAGGGAGCGGCGGGGATCGTCGGTGCCCATTCCTACCTCCTTCCTCGTCGCAAGACATCGAGTAGCGGGTGCGCATCCATCAGTCGGGACCAGCGCTGCCCGACCGCTTTCGGAGTAAGCCCAACCCGAACAGCGATCTCCTTATCGGATTCGGCCGCGATCTTGCCGAGCACGATCGCGTGGCTGATCGGATCCAGGTCCAGGAGGGAGAGTGCCTCCTTCACAGCCTCCTCGTCGCGGCGCTTCTCGCCAGCCTGATCATCAGCGACAGCGGCCTGCACCACCTCCGCGACAGCAGGGTCGTCAAGACTCACGGTGCCTGCCGGCGCAGAACGATGATCCTTGCAGAACTTCTCGAATTCGCCTGCGAAGGCGTACTTGCAGCCGTTGATGAACCAGGTGGCCATCAGGGTGCCCTGCTTGGGGCGCCATCCCTGGTTGTTCAGCCATCCGCGCTGAAGCCGGCTCAACGCTGTAGCCACGGTCATTTGGGCCAGTTCTTCACGCAACCCAGGGTCCCTGAGTAGCAGCAACTGCTCAGGGCTCGGGCTCACACGTATTCCGAGCAGAGCGGTGTGGTAGTAAATGGCCCCATTGCCGATCCAGGCTCGGATGATCGGCAAGGCCCAGCCTGCCAAGCCTTCGGCGAAGTCCTGCCACATGTCGCCAGTGAAACCAGCCTCGCACAGAAACTTATAGATCAGGGTATCGGGGATATCGGGCGACATAGTCAAGACGATGCCTTCGCGCACGTCAGCACCGCCCGGTAGCGCGTCTGCCGGGTCAGATGCCGGCACTTCACAAGCTTCGAGCGCGTCGGTCGCCTCGGCTCCGGAGCCTGACTTCGGCCATGCGGTGGTGCCGGTTCCGGGCGATGAGTCGGTGCTTTCCCTATGTACTGGGGTGGGGGGAAAGTAGCCACGGATCGGAGTGATTCGCCGCAGCGTTGGTCGGGGCCGCGGTTCCGAGTTGGTCATCGAGGCGGCCTCCGGGCGGCCGGTTTGCGGTTCAGAATGTGTGCGTTGCTCACGTTAAGGTGATATCTGCCGATCGGCTCGTCAATCCCCGCACGCAACGAATTTCTCGCTCACGACAGTAACGGGGATCTTTACGAGGCGGCTGGCGTAGAACGTCCGCGATGAGCCCAACCTAGAAAGGACTGCTCATGACGGACACAACCATCACTCCCCAATCGGACGCGCGGTCGGCCGTGCCGAGTTGGCCGCAGGTCGCGCTGTACCTGGGACTAACCGCGTTGGCATTCGGCTTCATCCTCGCCCATGGAAACCGAAGTTCCGATCGAGCCGCCTCGATCGCGATCGGGGTCATCATCGCGATCGGCATCGTCGTATTCCGCCCGAGCAAACGGACACTGTTGCGGGCCCGCAAGACCTTGGCGGACAAGCTTGATCCTGGGAAGCCCTCGCCGACACCAACAGCGTGCACAATTGCCTGACGGTCGACATTCGAGCGATACGACAGCAACCGATCGGTTCGGTGCCGAGTGCAAGCGCTGCTACAACACGGTGGCAGACCGTCGCACCCGTAGTCGGCCGTGCCGCGGCAGCGCCACGCAGTCCCGCCCACCGGAACCGGTTCGGACGAAGACCTTGTCGTTCGTACCGACTCGCATCGGCTCGGCGGGAGAACCACCGAAACCACCGCGACCGGCATGTCGACAGAACCTGATCCGCGTGCCGTCGACATGGCAAAACATCAGCGGACGCCCGGACCCGACGAAACGCGCCCCCGCCGCAGACGCATATCCACCAGATCGACTACCCCTGACCTGCGCATAGTTCTCGAGGGAGGATGGTGGTTACCCCCGCGCAATCTGCGGTGGGCGTTGTGAAATATCGACGCAACGCTCGGCTCCTAGGGTTGGCGGCGGAGGAACGGTGGAGCGAGGTGTGGCGTGGATCTGGACACGATTCGGGATGTGATGGTGGCTCGGGAGCGGGCTGACCTGGCTTTTGTCGGTGAGGCATGTGGGGTGCTCGCTGGTGGGACGTTTTTGTTCTCCGAGCCGCAGGCGGGGTTGGATCGGCTGGTCGATATCACCGGGTTCGGGTGGCCCGCGCTGACGGAGACGGGCGCGGGGCTGGAGATCGCGGCTACCTGCACGTTGGCGGAGTTCGCTGGGGCGATGCCGGGGCGGGAACTGGGGGTGGAGGTGTTGCGGGCGGACTGGCCGGGGACGGCACTGTTCGCGCAGGCGTGCCGGGCGTTGCTGGCATCGCACAAGATTTGGCGAACCGCGACGGTTGGGGGGAATGTGTGTTTGTCCTTGCCCGCAGGTGCGGTGCTGGGTGCGCTGGTGGCGTTGGACGGTGTCGCGCTGGTGTGGTCGCCGGACGGCCGCGATCGGCGGATTCCGCTGCGGGAGTTCACGCTCGGGCCGGGACGTAATGTGCTCACCTCCGGTGAGGTATTGCGATCGATCACCATTCCGACTCGAACCCTGCACGCGCACACCGCTTTCCGGAAGATCGCGCTGGCTCCGCTCGGTCGTTCGGGGGCGGTCGTGATGGGGCTTCGTGAGCAGTACGGCCGGTGTGCGATCACCATCACCGCAGCCACCGACCGACCTGTTGTGCTGGATTTCGCTGCGACACCTGGTGATTACGAACTATCGGCCGCGATCGAGGCCATCGATCCGACGCTGTGGTTCGACGATCCGCACGGTGCACCGGACTGGCGCCGTCACGTCAGCGGTGTGCTGGCGCGGGAGGTAGCCGCCGAGCTACGTGGCGAAGCCGGTGATTCGCAATGAAATTCGAGGTAGACGGCCGGACTGTGCAGGCCGATCCGCGACCGGGCCAATGCCTGCGCACGCTACTGCGCGAGCAGGGCGTCTTCGCGGTGAAGAAGGGCTGCGATGCGGGGGACTGCGGCGCCTGCACCGTGCAGCTCGACGGTGTGCCGGTGCACTCCTGCATCCTTCCCGCCTACCGCGCCGCCGATCGCACCATCACCACCGCCTCCGGCCTGGGCACCGCCGAGGAGCCGCATCCGATCCAACAGCGATTCGTGGATTCGGCCGCCTTCCAATGCGGCTTCTGCACCGCGGGCATGGTGGTCACCGCCGCCGGCCTCGGCTGCGGCGGCCCGGCGCACCCGGATGCGGGAGCGCTGCCCGAGCTCATGAAGGGCAACCTGTGCCGCTGCACCGGCTATCGCCCGATCGCCGATGCGCTGACCGGCACGATTCCCGCGGCCATGGTCGATGACCAATCGGCAGGCGGCGGTCCGATGTTCGGCCTCGAGTCGGGCGCTGCCCCGGCAGACGGCGAGGGGGCAGCCTCGAGTCTCGGCGGGGAAACGGCCTCGGCGTGCGGCCGAATCCCCACCGGAGCGAATGGCCCCACCGGGCCACAGATCGCGGCCGATATCGCGACCGGCCTCGGCTCGGATGTCGATGCACTCGGCGATGTCGAAACTGTCGGCTTCGACCAGGATGCGGTCTTGGCGGCGGGCGGGCGAATTCGCGGCAGTACGGCCGAGCCATGGAGCGAGGCCGATACGACCGCCGTCTGCGGTATGACGGCGGGCACGGCGGCGGCCGGCCGGGTCTCGGCGGGTGACGCCACTTCAGCGGAGCGCACCGCCTTCGGACGAGCGGGCACCGGCGTCGGCGCACCCGCTGGACCGCGGATCGTCACAGGCACTGAACCGTTCACCTTCGACGTCTCGCCACAGGACGCACCGACCAGCACGGATGCCCCGCCGGTTGCCCCCCTGCATATCGCGGTTCTGCCGAGTCCACATCCGCACGCGCGGATCGTCTCCATCAACACCACCGCGGCACAAGAACTGCCCGGCGTGCACGCGGTGCTCACCTACGCTGATGCGCCGGATATCGCGTTTTCGACCGGGCGCCACGAACTTCGCGCCGACGATCCCGACGACACCTACGTGCTCGATCGCACGATGCGATTCGTCGGCCAGCGGGTTGCCGCCGTGGTGGCGGAGAGCATGGATATCGCCCGTGCGGGCTGCCGTGCGCTGGCGGTCGAGTACGACATCCTGCCCGCGGTATTCGATCCGGCCGGGGCACTGCTTCCCGAAGCGCCGAAACTGCACGGTGGAAAGCCGGATTCGGCTCGCATCGCCGATACCGAGCGGAATCTGATCGCCGAGGTGGACGGCGAGGTCGGCGATGTGGCGGCGGGTCTGGCCGCGGCGGCGCAGGTGGTCAGCGGTGTCTGGCATTCGCCGCGCGGCCAGCACGTACATCTGGAAACCCACGGCGGCATCGGCTGGTTGGACGCGGACGGCAGGCTGGTCATCCGATGCAGCACCCAGGTGCCGTTCCTGGTTCGCGACGAGCTGTGCCATCTGTTCGGGCTGCCGCGGGATCGCGTGCGGGTCTTCGCCAAGCGGGTCGGCGGCGGGTTCGGGGCCAAACAGGAGATGCTGGCCGAGGATCTGATCGCGCTGGCGGTGCTGCGCACCGGACGACCCGTCCAGTACGAATTCACCCGGTCCGACGAATTCACCAGCGCCACCTGCCGTCATCCGATGCGGGTCGCGGTCACCGCGGGCGCGGATGCCGACGGCGTGCTGACCGCGCTATCGATCGATGTGCTCGCCGATGCCGGTGCGTACGGCAATCACAGTGCGGGCGTCATGTTCCACGGCGTCGGCGAATCCGTCGAGGTCTATCGTTGCGCCAATAAGCGCGTACAGGCAAAAGCGGTCTATACCAACAATGTTCCCTCCGGCGCCTTCCGCGGCTACGGCCTCGGACAGATCATCTTCGGTGTCGAATCGGCCATGGACGACCTGGCCCGCGCACTCGGCATCGACCCGTTCGAATTCCGCCGACGCAATGTGGTGGTACCCGGCGATGAGTTCGTCGGCGCCGAAGTCGACCGGGGCGATCTGGCATTCGGCAGCTACGGTCTCGATCAATGCCTCGACCTGACAGAGCGAGCCATACTGCGCGGCAATGGAGTTCCCGCACCGGGCCCGGGCTGGCGGGTCGGCTCCGGCATGGCGCTCGCCATGATCGCCACCATCCCGCCGCGTGGCCACCGCGCCGAGGCCACCGCCACTCTGCTGCCCGACGGACGCTACGAGATCCGTGTCGGCACAGTGGAATTCGGCAGCGGAACGACAACGGTGCACGCCCAGCTCGCGGCAACGGCATTGCATACCGATGTGCGCCGCATCGTGATTCGCCAGGCGGATACCGATGTCGTCGGCCACGACACCGGAGCCTTCGGCTCGACCGGCATTACGGTCGCTGGCAAGGCCTGCTACGCCGCGGCGGTGGCCTTGCGCGAGCAGATCCTGGTCCGGGCGGCGAAACTGACCGATCGCCCCGAGGCGGAATGCGTCCTGGAATCGACGGGCGTGCGCTGCGGCGACCGGCTGATCGGTGTCGCCGAACTGCTGGCCGACGGCGAGTTGTCCGGACACGGTGAACATGCGGGCAGCCCGCGTTCGGTCAGCTTCAATGTGCAGGCATTCCGGGTCGCCGTGCGGCCGGAGACCGGCGAGGTGCGCATCCTGCATTCGGTCCAGGCCGCCGATGCGGGCACGGTGCTCAATCCGGTGCAGTGCCGCGGCCAGGTGGAGGGCGGGGTCGCGCAGGCCATCGGCTCCGCGCTCTACGAGGACATGCGCTCCGATCAGGGGGTGGTAACCACGCAGACGCTGCGGCACTACCACATCCCGCAGCTCGCCGACCTGCCGCGCACCGCGGTCTACTTCGCCGAAACCGCCGATGACCTGGGCCCTCTCGGTGCAAAGTCGATGAGTGAATCGCCGTACAACCCGGTCGCCCCCGCGCTGGCGAATGCCATCCGCGATGCTGTCGGGGTACGCCAGACCCGTTTGCCGATGACGGCCGACCGGATCTGGCGAACCCTTCAGGAAGGAGATCACGGGTGAGTTCCCCGCGACGTGAGCGTCAGGCCCGGAGGAGGCAGTGTGGGTAACCACGGAGGGGCCGGGAGCGGCGCAAATCCAACACACCTACCCGAGCAGGTCCGCGCCGAGATCGACGCGATGCTCGACGCGGTCGACGCCGATCTGCGCACCCGCTATCCGGGCCCCGACGGCCGGGTCCAGCCGATTCACACCGCCTATGTGCCCGCCGACCGCGCTACGGCCGACACCCCCGCCGAATGGGGTGCGGTGGCGACCGAACTCCTCGATCGCCACTACGATCTGCTCGCCGAACTCGACCACACCGACGCATTGCCCACCGTGCGCGCACAACTCGAGCGGCACCCGATCCAGGATCTGCGCATCGACTTCGAGGACGGCTACGGATTCCGGGCCGACATCGAGGAGGACAAGGCCGCGACCAATGCTGGCACGGTGCTCGCGGAGTGGGCGAAGCTGCCCGGTGGGCCGACGAGTGTGGGCATCCGGATGAAGGGTCTGGCGGGCTCCGAACGCGACCGCGCGCTGCGCACCCTCGAGCTGGTGTTGGCTGCGGCGGGGGGCGTACCAGCGGGTTTCGTCTTCACCGTGCCGAAAATTCGGGCAGCGGAACAGGCTTCGGCATTGGTGGCATTGTGCGAGGGATTCGAGCGCGGTTTCGGACTCGATGCGGGCACGCTGCGTTTCGAACTGCAGATCGAGAGCCCGCAGGCGATCATCGCCGCCGATGGCAGCGCGCCGATCGCCAAGATGATAGGTCTGTCCGAGGGGCGCTGCAGCGCACTGCATTTCGGCACCTACGACTACACCGCGGCATGCGGGATCGCCGCACCCGATCAGGCGCTCGACCATCCGGCCGCGGACTACGCGAAGTCGGTCATGCAGGTCGCCGCGGCCCAAACGGGCGTGTGGGTCTGTGACGGCTCCACCCAGATCGTGCCGGACGGCGAACCGGAAGCCGCACTGCGCAACCACCATCGGCTGGTCGGCCGGGCCCTACGCCTCGGTTACTACCAGGGCTGGGATATGCACCCCGGCCATCTGGTCACCCGCTGGCTGGCCACCTACGAGTTCTTCCGGCAGGCCATCGATGTCGCGGTCCCGCGGCTGGTGGCCTATCTCGATCGGCGTTCCGGCGGCGTGCTGGACGAGCCCGCCACCGCGGAGGCCCTGGCCGCCACGGTATTGCGCGGCGTGCACTGCGGTGCTCGTACCGCCGACGAATTGCGTTCGCTCGCACCGGCATTGACCCCGCAGGTATTGCGCGCACTGGTCGCGCGTGCGCCGATTCCGCAGGAACCGGCGTGAAATGCGGCCATACGACGATCGGCTGTCGGTGGGCCGCACGGTGACCTCGCGCGGCACTGAACATTCGGTGGCCCGCGGTAATCGATACCTGATGCGCGGCAGTCGGTGTTACGTCGCGCGCGGCACGAACCGGATGCGGGATTCCCTCGCGAAACAGGAGGTGCGATGAGTGCAGTATCGCGAAGCGATTCGATGAGGGGCGGTGGTCAGGCGACGGGTGGGCGCGACCCGGTCGACGTAGACGATTTCACGCTACTGCCCGATCTGGCCGTCCGCTCGCTCGGCGGATCGGTGATCTGGGCCAACGATGAATTCTTCGCGGAAAAGGAGAATTTGATCAATCCGGGCCTGTCGGAATACCGGCCGTCGACCTTCGGGCACAGGGGCCAGATCTACGACGGCTGGGAAACCCGCAGGCACCGCGGCCGCCCCGGCGACGACTCCGCCATCGTGCGCCTCGGCGTGCCCGGCGTGATCCGCGGCATCGTGGTGGACACAGCCTGGTTCAAAGGCAACTATCCGCCGGCGGTTTCGGTCGCCGCACTCGAGATCGAGGGCTATCCGCCCGCGCAAGCCATTGCCGACCGCGATGATTGGGTGACCCTGATCGACCATGCCCCGGTATCCGGTGACAGCCGCAATCCCTTCGTCATCGAGAACGAAAAGCGGTGGACCCATGTGAAACTCACCATGCACCCGGACGGCGGCGTGGCCCGGCTGCGCGTGCACGGCGAGGGCAGGCCCGATCCGCGGCTGCTCGGTCTCGGCCCACTGGATCTGGCCGCGCTGGAGAACGGCGCCCTGGTCCTGGACTGCTCCAACCGCTTCTACAGTTCGCCGAACCAATTGCTCTACCCCGGACTGGCCGGGAAGATGGGCGACGGCTGGGAAACCGCCCGCCGCCGCGACGACGGCAATGACTGGGTGCGCATCCGACTCGCCGGTCCCGGGCTCATCCGGCTCGCCGAGATCGACACTTCGTACTTCCTCGGCAACAGCCCCGGCGCTGCTCGGCTCACCGGACACACCAATGACGGCACCGAACTCGAATTGCTGCCGCGCACCGAACTGCTGCCCGATACCCGGCATCGATTCGCGATTTCGCCGGTGGCGGCCTCGGTGGAGGAGGTCCGGCTGGATATCTATCCCGACGGCGGTCTCGCGCGGCTGCGCCTGTATGGGGAGCTCGGGGGATGAGCGACACCGGCATGAATCAGCGCGACTTCGTCGGATACGGACCGACGCCACCGGATCCGAAATGGCCGGGCGATGCGAAGATCGCCGTCCAATTCGTCCTCAATTACGAAGAGGGCGCGGAGAACAGCGTCCTCGACGGCGACTCGCATTCGGAGACCTTCCTCTCGGAAATGACTCCGGCACAGGCCTTTCCGAACCGCCACATGAGCATGGAATCGCTCTATGAATACGGCTCCCGGGCCGGACTCTGGCGGGTCCTGCGCGCCTTCGAACGTCGCGATCTACCACTGACCATTTTCGCCGTCGCCCGTGCCATGCAGCGAAATCCGGAGGCGGTGGCCGCTTTTCAGGAACTCGGCCACGAAATCGCCAGCCACGGTCTGCGCTGGCAGTCCTACCAGCTCACCGACCGCGACACCGAGCGCGCGCATATGGCCGAGGCCGTGCACATCCTCACCGAGCTGACCGGCGCGGCCCCGCTCGGCTGGTA
Source organism: Nocardia sp. NPDC004604 (assembly GCF_040609795.1). Classification (NCBI taxonomy): domain Bacteria; kingdom Bacillati; phylum Actinomycetota; class Actinomycetes; order Mycobacteriales; family Nocardiaceae; genus Nocardia; species Nocardia sp. NPDC004604. The sequence continues at coordinate 1,695 of NZ_JBEXLC010000059.1, read as the reverse complement.
CACCGGCCGCGACTCCCCGCACACCAGGGAATTGGTGGTCGAGCACGGCGGTTTCGTCTACGACTCCGACTCCTACGCCGACGACCTCCCGTACTGGGTGACCGTGCACGGCCGCAACCACCTGGTGGTCCCGTACACCCTCGACACCAACGACATGCGCTTCGCCTCACCGGCGGGCTTCCCCAGCGGGGACCAATTCTTCGCCCACCTTCGCGACGCCTTCGACATCCTCTACCGCGAAGGTGCCGAGGGCAGCCCGAAAATGCTCTCGATCGGCCTGCACTGCCGCATTGTCGGCCGCCCGGCCCGCACTGCCGCCCTCGAGCACTTCTTGGATCACGTCCAATCCCACAACGACGTCTGGATCACCCGCCGCATAGACATAGCCGAGCACTGGCACCGCACCCACCTACCGGTGCGCAGCAATTGACTTCGGCCCGAGCACCCAAGGATTCCGCGGAATCAGGGTGCTCGGGCCATTCGGCACAGCCGTGTCAGGCGAACAGACCGCGGACGAACGGCAGCGAATCCCGCAGCGACGCATTGACCGTCCCGTCGTGATCCTCCGGATAGATGTGCACTGTCACCGGCTGCCGATTGACCGCGAGCACCGCCGCGAACCGCAGCGTCTCCGGCGTTATCACATCCGTATCGCGCAGCCCCTGCCCAAGGAACAGCGGCTTGTCGTAACCAGATTCGGGCAGGCCAAGGTAGTCGTACAGGAGTCCGTGCACGTTCGGAATCTGTGCGAGCGGCCGTGCGAACAGATCGCCGATCACTACGCCGCTGGCACCGAGTTCATCGCGCAGCGGGAGGATGCACGCCTCGCGCGCCCGGGCGAGCCATGCGCGTCCGGAGTCGGTCAGGAAGGACTCGATATCCAGCTCGGGGTGAGTCGTGCGCAATCCGTTCAGGATGTAGAGCACGTATGCGGTGCTGAACGGGCTCAGCTCGAGCGGCGGCACACCCGGCCCGAGCAGTTGCAGAACATCCTCGATATACGCGGGCACACCGGTGCCGACCGCGCCGCGGTAGTCGAGCTCCGGCCCGCCGAATTCGGTCGCGTACCGCGCGGTGGACACCGCCGCGCCGCCGCCCTGTGACTGTCCGACGACCACCCATTTCTTCGCCAGCGACGGGTACTGCGCGGTGGCGGCCTCGACCGCGTCGACGACGTTGTGCGCCTCCACGCGTCCGTTCAGATAGGGATGTTCGCCGGGCGTGCCGAGTCCGGCGTAGTCCGCGGCCACGATCGCGTAACCCTGCGCCAGCCAGGTCCCCAGATACGCCCAGTCCCGTTCGACGGCGCTGGGTCCGGCAATGCTGTAGGCGCAGTTGTCGCCGAGCCCGACCGTGCCGTGTGCCCACGCGATCACCGGCCAACCGCCCTCGGGGGCCGGACCGGGCGGGAAGTAGACCGCGGCGCTGGCCACCGTCGGCGCATCGCTCACGGTGGTGGTCGAGTACAGGATGCGGCTGGAGTTCACCGAACCGGGCAGCGTGGCGACCGCGGCAAGTGGTGCGACGGATACGACGGCGCCGGGATCGGCCTGGTCGGCGCCCGCCGTGGGCAGTCGCAGCAGGCTCGCGCCGCATGCGATGGCGATCGCCGTGGTGAACCACAGTTTCCGCATAACACTCCTATCGGGCGTCCAGCGGTGAACTGGATGCCTGCCCGAGAGTTCGGATGTCGCA